>CANOFQ010000210.1 GCA_947565325.1 uncultured bacterium | reverse complement strand
TGCTCTCGGCATCATGGACAATGTCATCCGATACTTGATTGTAAGGCAGGACTAGGCTTAATTAGAAAGCGAGAAGTATATTATGAATAAAGTAATTCTTATGGGACGTTTGACCAGAGATCCCGAGGTGAGGTATTCCCAGGGGGCAAGCCAGACTACGGTAGCTCGTTATTCTATTGCCGTAGACAGAAGATTCAAGCGGGAAGGTGAGCCGGACGCAGACTTTTTCAACTGCACCGCCTTCGGAAAGCAGGCGGAGTTCGTGGAGAGGTATCTGCACAAGGGAACCAAGATCCTCATGAGCGGCAAGGTTCAGAACGACAATTATACCAACAAGGACGGACAGATGGTATACAGCGTCCGCATCATTGCTGAGGAGATCGAGTTTGCCGAGAGCAAGAACGCGGCAGGCGGCGGACAGGGCACGAATGCAGGCGGTTACAGCAATGGCGGCGGTTATGGCAACAACAGCTTCGGGGGCGGCGCTCCTGCGGCAGGCGGCACCGGGGACGGCTTCATGAACATTCCGGACGGTATTGACGAAGAATTACCATTTTAACCAGACCAGGTAGATAGGAGGCATTGACATGGCTTATAATAAGACAGAGAAACCCGATGGCCCCATGAGGAAAAAGGGTGGAGTCCGCAGAAGAAAGAAAGTCTGTGTTTTCTGCGGCAAGGATAACGTGATCGATTACAAGGATACCAACAAGCTGAAAAGATATGTGTCAGAGAGGGGCAAGATCCTTCCCCGCCGTATCACCGGCAACTGTGCAAAGCATCAGCGGGCGTTGACGGTAGCGATCAAGCGCGCACGTCATATCGCCATCATGCCTTACGTGCAGGACTGAGCATATGCTTTCTCCTGCCGGTGGAACTCCGTCAGCGGGGTTTTCGGAGAAAAACAGCGGCATGAAAGCGGAAGATTGCAGAAAAAGGGCCGGCTATCCTCAGGGATGGCCGGTTTTTTCGGTCTTTTCACCGGCTTTTACAAAACATTTCCTTTTTTGACAAATTAAATTGTGGCATAGTGCTGAAGAGTATGGTAGAATATTGATACAGAAGTTCATGGGACCGGCTTCTGCCCTATGTGCACATGGGGCACGGGAGGGCAGGACGTGCCATGGATGCGGAAATCTATTTCACTTCGGGATCGCAGAGGTATTCATATGAAAAAGAGAATTAGGTTAAAGGGCCGTATCAAGACTTACATACAATGCTGCATCTATCTTGGAGTAGTGCTCGCCTGCGTGGACGTGGGGATATTCGTGCTGGATCTCCGGGCGGGGGCGGCTCTGGCGCTGTTCCTGGCTGTCTATTTTGCCGTGACGCTGTCCCTGTATTTTTACAATAAGCCCATTATTATGAATGAACTCATAAGCTTTGCCACGGAATACGGACAGATTCAGAAAAAGCTGCTGCGGGAGATGGATCTCCCCTATGCCCTGCTGGACGACGGGGGAAAGATCATCTGGACCAACATAGCCTTTGAGACCATTGTGCACCAGCCCAAGGGGTACCGGAAATCCATCACCTCTCTTTTTCCGACCATCACGAAGGACAGACTGCCGGATGACAAGGGCATCGACGAGGCGCAGTACGAGCTGGAGTATGAAGGCAATGAATACGTGATCAAATTCAGGAAGGTCTCTCTGAAGGAGATGGCAGAGAGCAGCGAAATGCTGGATGCGGAGGACTATAACGGTTACCTGACGGCAGTGTATCTCTATGACGAGACTGCCCTGCATATCGCCCTGCAGGAGGTTGACGACCAGAGCCTTGCGGTGGGCATGGTCTATCTGGATAATTACGACGAGGCGCTGGACAGCGTGGAGGAGGTGCGCCGGTCCCTGCTGATCGCCCTCATCGACAGAAAGGTGAACAAGTACATTTCAGGCTTCGACGGCATCTGCAAGAAGCTGGAGAAGGACAAGTATCTGGTGATCATGCGGAAGCGCTCCGTCGCCCAGCTCCAGGAGTCCCGGTTCGAGCTGCTGGAGGAGGTGAAGACGGTCAACATCGGCAACGAGATGGCCGTGACCATCAGCATCGGCATCGGTCTGGACGGTCTGACCTACGCCCAGAACTATGAGTTTGCCCGCAATGCCATCGACCTTGCTCTGGGCAGAGGCGGAGATCAGGCGGTGATCAAGGCTCCGGAGAGCATTACATACTACGGCGGCAAGAGCCAGCAGGTGGAGAAGAACACCCGGGTGAAGGCGAGGGTGAAGGCCCATGCCCTCAGGGAGATCATCACGGGCAAGGATCAGGTGCTTGTGATGGGCCATAGGATGCCGGACGCGGACAGCTTCGGCGCTTCGGTGGGTATCTATAGGATTGCCCAGACATTGGGCAGAAAGGCCCATATCGTGCTGAACGAGGTGATTCCTGCCATCCAGCCCATGGTGGAGCTGTTCCGGGGGAATCCGGAATATGAGAGCGACATGATCATCGGCAACCAACAGGCGGTGGAGATGGCGGGGAACAGCACGGTGCTGGTGGTGGTGGACGTGAACAAGCCCTCCATCACGGAATGCCCCGAGCTGTTGCGGTTCTGCAAGTCCGTGGTGGTGCTGGACCATCACAGGCAGGGGACCGAGACCATCGAGAACGCAACATTGTCCTATGTGGAGCCCTATGCCTCCTCGGCCTGCGAGATGGTGTCCGAGATACTGCAGTATACCTACGACAATATCAAGATCCGTTCTGAGGAAGCGGACTGTATGTATGCCGGCATTATGATAGACACCAATAATTATATGATCAAGACAGGGGTTCGTACCTTTGAGGCGGCGGCCTTCCTGCGGCGCAGCGGGGCGGACGTGACCCGGGTGCGCAAGCTGTTCAGGGAGGACGCCCAGGGCTATAAGGCAAAGGCGGATGCGGTGAGTCAGGCAGAGATCTACAAGCAGTATTTTGCGATCTCTATCTGCACGGCGGAGGATCTGCCCAGTCCTACCATCATCGGAGCCCAGGCTGCCAACGAGCTGCTGAACATCCGAGGGGTCAAGGCCAGCTTCGTGCTGACGGACTATCAGGGCAAGATCTATATCAGCGCCCGCTCCATTGATGAGATCAACGTGCAGATCATCATGGAGCGCATGGGAGGCGGGGGGCATCTGAGCACCGCCGCCTGCCAGATGGAGGGCGTCAGCATCATCGAGGCAATGGGAGCCCTGAAGAGAACCATCGACAGCATGCTTGAGAACAACGAAATATAATAGGAATAAAGGAAAGCTACCGAAGGCAAACAGACAAAGTATAGAGAGGAAGGGACTGAGACATATGAAAATCATATTGCTGCGGGACGATAAGAATCTGGGCAAGAAGGGGGATGTGATAGAGGCCAGCGAGGGGTATGCGAGAAACTATCTGCTGCCGAAGAAGATAGGCATAGAGGCAAATGCCAAGAACCTCAATGACCTGAAGCTCCAGAAGAACAGGGAGGACAAGCTGGCCAGAGAACAGCTGGAGGCGGCGAAGGCGCTGGCAGCCAGCCTGGAGGAGAAGCAGGTGGTCCTCAAGATGAAGGCGGGAGAGGGCGGCAGGGCCTTCGGTTCAGTGTCAGCAAAGGAAATTGCCGCCGCCTATAAGGAACAGAACGGCATCGAGCTTGACAAGAAGAAGATTCAGCTCCCGGAGAGCATCAAGAGCTTCGGGGCCTATGAGGTGTCCATCAAGCTTCATCCTCAGGTGACCGGAAAGCTCACAGTGAAGGTTGTCGAGGCCTAGGCGTCCATGGAAGAGAATATACTGAAAAGGGTGCTGCCCCACAATATGGAGGCGGAGCAGTCGGTGATCGGCTCCATGATCATGGACCGGGAGGCCATCGTGGTGGCCTCCGAGCATATAAGCGGCGAGGATTTCTACAACAAGCAGTACGGGATCTTGTTCGAGACCATGTGCGAGATGAACGACGCAGGGAGCCCGGTGGATCTGGTCACCCTGCAGGATCGTCTCCAGACCAAGGATGTGCCGCCGGAGGTCAGCAGTCTGGAGTTCGTAAGGGACATTTTGAGTGCGCCCCTGATCACGTCCAACATCCGGCAGTATGCCAATATCGTGGCGGAGAAGGCCACGCTACGCAGGCTCATCCGCCTCAATGAGGAGATCGCCAACACCTGCTACGCAGGCAAGGAGAGTCTGGAGAGCATACTGGAGGATACGGAGAAGCGGGTCTTCCAGCTGGTGCAGAGGCGGACCACGGATTCCTATGTGCCTATCCGGCAGGTAGTGATGAACGCCATGGACAAGATAGAGGCGGCGGCCAAGAGCAAGGGCAGCGTCACGGGGATCCCCACCGGATTCTTGGATCTGGACTACCGCACGGCGGGCCTGCAGCCCTCGGACCTGATACTGATCGCAGCAAGGCCCTCCATGGGGAAGACGGCGCTCATGCTGAATCTGGCCCGCAACGTAGCCTTCAAGAAGAATCTCTGCATGGCGATCTTCAGCTTGGAGATGAGCAAGGAGCAGCTGGTGAACCGTATGTTTTCCATGGAGTCAAACGTGGACAGTCAGAAGCTGCGGACAGGCCAGCTCAACGACCAGGAGTGGGAGAAGCTGATAGAGAGCGCAGGCATCATCGGCAGGTCTTCCCTGATCATAGATGATACTCCCGGCATCAGCATTGCGGAGCTGCGCTCCAAGTGCCGGAAATACAAGCTTGAGCATGACTTGAGCATCATCATGATAGACTACCTGCAGCTGATGACGGGAGGCGGCAGGGCCACGGATTCCAGACAGCAGGAGATATCGGATATTTCCCGTTCCCTGAAGTCTCTGGCAAGAGAGCTGGGGGTGCCCGTGATCGCACTTTCCCAGCTTTCCAGAGCGGTGGAGCAGAGGCCGGACCATAGGCCCATGCTCTCGGACCTGAGGGAATCGGGGGCCATAGAGCAGGATGCGGATGTGGTGATGTTTATCTACAGGGATGAGTATTATAACCATGATTCCGAGAAAAAGGGCATCACGGAGCTTATCATCGCCAAGCAGAGAAACGGTCCCATCGGCACGGTGGAGCTGGCATGGATTCCCGAGTACCAACGGTTCGCAAATCTGGAGTATAGAAAGCCGAACCAAGTATAGATTCGTATTTACAAAAGAGAATGAGGCAAGAAGCTCATTCTCTTTTTTGATTTTCGGCACAGCCGGAGAGTAAAATAGAAAGGAGCTGGCATGGACAATTATTTGCTTATTTCGGACGCTGCAAGGGAGGTAAAGGTGGAGAGTCATGTGCTGCGCTACTGGGAGGAGGAGCTGCGCCTTCCCATCAAGCGCAACGAGCTGGGCCACCGTTACTATACAGAAGAGGATGTGGAGAGGTTTAAGCAGATAAAAGGAATGAAAGAGAGGGGACTGCAATTGAAAGCGATTAAGATGATCCTGAAGGACGGGAGACTGGATGTGCTGTCCGGAAATGGGGAGGCGGCTCTGTCGAAGAACGCATTGGACAGTGCGCTGAACGGCGCAGTGTCTCCGGATGAGACAGAGGGCATGGCCCTGAAGGAAGCGGAAGGCACACAAACGCAGGAAGCAGGGCAGGGGGCAGGAGGAATGGCCATCGAGATCATCCCGGATAAGGCGAAGCAGATAGAGCAGGAGTCTAAGGAGGACAAGTCCCGGAGGCTCCAGTGGCTTCTGCAGCAGCTCATAAGGCAGACACTGCAGGAGAACAACGGGCAGCTCTGCCGTGAGATCAGGGACAATGTGGTGAAGGAGCTGGATTACCAGTTCCGCATGCAGGAGGAGCGGGAGGAAGCCAGAGACAAGATGCTGGCGGAAAGGGACGAGGAGCACTATAAAAGGATGGACGAGCTCCTGCGCCGGAAGAGCAGCCGTCTGGGCAGGCCAAAGCCCGAAAAGGCTCCCAAGGAGGAAGGGGAAAAGCCCCCTAAGACAAAGAAAAAGCGCTTCTTTTAGGGAAGCGCTTTTTCCCATGTATCAGCAGCCGCCTGGCGGACTGCCGCCTGCATACCTTTTCGGCACAAGCTTATTCTGCCTCAGAGATTGCTCCTACGGGGCACTGTCCCGCACAGCCGCCGCAGTCGATGCACTTTTCGGGATCGATCTCATATTTGCCGTCTCCCGGGTTGATTGCGCCCACGGGGCACTGGGCCTGACAAGCGCCGCAGCTGACACAGGTATCGTTGATCTGGAATGCCATAGTAGTTGTCCTCCTTCATATTGGATTTTCAATATTAATTGTAACGCCTTTTTTTGATTCCGTCAATGATTGCTTTCTTTTTGTCCAGAAGTTTGTCCTTATCCATGGCGGGGACACCCTTCAGTTTGTACTCCATGCCCAGACTTTCGTATTTCTTTTCGCCCATGGTGTGATAGGGAAGTACGTCCAGAGCCTTGAGATTATGGAACTGTCCAATGAAATACCCCAAATCAAAGAGGTATTTTTCGTCATCGGTTATGCCGGGCACTACCACATGGCGAATCCACATATCGACATTCTTTTCGTCAAGGTAGGCGGCAAATTTCAGGATATTC
>CANOFQ010000209.1 GCA_947565325.1 uncultured bacterium | reverse complement strand
CATATTATTGGATTTTCTTTTCTTGACACTATCACGACTTACCGTTATAATCAATGGAAAGAGAATCAATGAAATGGAGAAAAACGAAATGGAATTGATGAGTCTGCTAAAGGAAAGGCAGCTTTCTGTTTATCAGTGTGCAAAAGACAGTGGTGTGCCATATACTACGCTGTCAGATATTGTAAAGGGAAAAACGAGGATTGAAAAATGTACCGCAGAAACAATCTATAAGTTAGCGAAGACGCTCCATGTGGCAATGGAAGAGCTATTAGCGGAATGTGTCAGGGAGAATGAAATAGAGGCATTATCAAAATAGGCAGTGCTTCAGGTCCAAAAACAAGAAGGGGAAAAAGTGAAGGAAAGCAATCTGGATGCGGTCATTCAGGCAGCTTTAAATAAAAAAAGAAATAATGGAGATCTGAGAGATTCTTAGGAAAAGCATGGGGCCCATAGCGGCCGCCGGCTGATCAGATCGGATAGCAGAGGAGGAACAGAACATGGACAGTGCCAAGATCACACAGGAGCTTACGGGCTCTCTGGAAAAAATTTTAAAATTTGCGGGCTGCGGGGAGGAGCTGGCGGGCTCCTTCAGAGACAGCGTCGCCGCTTATAAGAAGCTTTCGGACAGAAATGATGACGATCCGTCCGCAGTGCAGCTGCGGCGCAAAATAACGGATCTGTTTTACAAGGTTTATGAAGCGGCGCTGAGGGTCAGCGTCAGGTCGGGGAGCCTTCCGCCCGTCATTCGTATGTTTTTCGAGTACGGCTACGTGGACGAGGAGATTGCTGGGATGGACAATGCGGTTTATCTGTACGGCCTGACCCAGAATGTGCCCACTTGTCCGGAAAAGGGAGTCTACTCCATATACGAATGGCTGATGGCCATCTATCAGGGGAAAAAGGAGCCCAGCCGGAATGAAATGGACATGGACTACCGGGACTATCTTCTGGAGCAGAAGCGGACCGGGCGGATCACCCAGAGTCAGGAGGCGGCGCTGCTGCAGAACAATGGCTCCAAGGTGATTTTTGAACTGAACAATATGTTTCCCGTTGTGAACCGGCTTACCTTCGGGCAGCTCAGCATTTTCTGCCCCTTGTTTTCGTCCCACAACCTTTTTAAGGCGCCGGAGACGGCTCTTGCCACGGCGGATAAGGTGAGGGCGGAAATAGAAAATGTGCGAAATAAGGACTTCAAGGCCTTTTATAGGGAGACTCAGTACTATGATCAGGAAAAAGGCATCAACGGACAGATCGAGGTGGAGGTCCTGCCGGATATCATTCTGATGCCCAACATCGGCAGCAGAAGCATCATGTGGCAGGAGATAGAAGGGAAAAAGCGCACCACGCCGTCCCGTATGATGTTTTCTATCTTACATACGGAGGATCTGGCCCAGAGCATCATACGGCTGACGGGCGAATTCCGGTGGGAGATGTGCAAGCGGGCGCAGGGAGCAAGATGGAACGATGTCACGGAGCCATCCCTTACCAGCGAATACTGTGATTACGTACAGTTTTATAGGAGCAATAAGGAGCTGTCTGCGGACACAAGGGAAAAAATCAAGCAGCAGCTGGTGCGGGCAAGAAACAATTACAGAACCATGTTCGTGCTGGATTACACGGTCTGGCTGCTGTATGAAAGCACCGGCTCTCCCAGACTGAACAAGATCGCAAGGACCATTCTGTTTACCTACTGTCCTTTTAGAAAGGAGATCAGGGAAAAGATCGGCTCCAATCCGCTTTACAGACAGATGGTAGAAAAATATGACATCCTGAATGCAAAAGCGCTGCGTCGGGTTGCCATGCAGTATCGGAAGCTGGAAAACACGGAGGAGGGTCTCCCGGAGGAAATCAGGGAATACAAAAAATATCTGGAGCAATAGGAACAAAGGCGCTGGCGGGAGCATATCAATTTGAGGAGGCAGCCAAGAGCCGGCCGGTACCGGCGCTGAGGCAAGGAGGCATACATATGAAGCTGATTCTGCATTATCTCAGGAGGCATCGGGGCATTTTCCTGCTCTCCACTCTTTTCCTGACCATGGAGGCCATGGCAGATCTTTTCCAGCCTGCGTTCATGTCCATGATCGTGGACAAGGGAATCAAGGATGCCGATGTGGACCGGATTCTGTTCTATGGCTTGTGTATGCTTGGGATCGCCATGGCGGGGGCGGTCTGCGCCGTGATGCGGAACCGCTTCGCCAGCCGGGTGTCCCAGACCGTGGGAAAGGAGCTGCGCCGTGACATGTACCATAATGTGCAGCTTCTTTCCATGGAGAACATAGACAGGCTGCGCCCTGCGTCCATCATTACCCGCATTACCAACGACGTGGTGCAGGTGCAGGAATTCATCAACGGGATCATGCGGATCATGGTGAAGGCACCCATCACCTGCATCGGCGCCATTGTGCTGATTTTGGTTCAGATCCCCGGACAGGCGCCGGTGATGGCGGGGATCCTTCTGGTGGCGGCTTTTCTCATTTTCGGAAATATGCGCATCGGCTATCCCCGGTTCGGAACCGTGCAGAAGAGGCTCGACCGGCTGAACGGCGTGACCCGGGAGTTCCTTTCCTCGGTTCGTGTGGTGAAGGCGTTTCATGCGGAGGAGAGGGAGGAGGAAAAGTTCGAGGACGTGTCTGCGGAGTTTGCCCGTGCCAACACTGCCGCCCTGCAAACCATGGCGGTGTTTTCTCCCCTGATCAGCCTGACCGTGAATTTCAGCATCGTGCTGCTGCTGTGGATCTCCGGGAGCAGCCGCAGCACGGAGATCGGCAGGCTCATGGCCTCGGTCAATTACATGACGCAGGTACTGTTTGCCGTTGGAATGATCTCCAACACCCTGAATGTGGCGGTGAGGGCTACGGCGTCTTCCGCAAGGATCAGGGAGGTGCTGGAGGAAAGGCCTGCCCAGCAGATGCCTGCAGTGCCGCTTAGGCCTGAAATCAGAGGGGACATCTGTCTGGAGCATGTATCCTTTGTCTATGCGGGCGCAGGGGGGCAGGAGCTTGGGGGGAAAGAGTCCGCCGCTGAAAAGCACCCGGCTGAAGAGAACGGGACGGCCAGTGGGAAAAACGCCTCCCATGAAAAGGAAGCCCTCCATGATATCAATATACGGATACAGGCAGGGGAGACCATCGGGATCATCGGATCCACCGGCTCCGGGAAGACTACTCTGGTGAATCTGATCCCCCGGTTCTATGACGCCACACAGGGGAAGGTGAAGATCGACGGATGCGACGTGACGGAGATTGACTTAAAGCTTCTGCGCAGGGTCATTGCGGTGGTGCCCCAGAAGGCGCTGCTCTTTTCGGGGACCATCCGGGAGAACCTGCGCTGGGGCCGGGAGGAGGCCGGGGACGAGGAGCTGTACAGGGCGGCGGAGACTGCCTGCGCCGCATCCTTTATCAAAGAGAGCCCTCAGGGGTACGACACTGTGCTGGGGCAGGGGGGCGTAAACCTTTCCGGCGGGCAGAAGCAGCGGATATCCCTTGCCCGGGCTCTGGTGCGGAACCCCAGAATACTGATTCTGGACGACTGTACCAGCGCCCTGGACGCACAGACGGAATCGGATGTGCTAAGGGGGCTGCGGGACATGGCGGGCAGGGCCACGGTGCTGCTGGTGAGCCAGCGGATTTCCACGGTGATGCGCACGGATCGTATTCTTTGCATGGACAACGGCTCCGTGGAGGGATACGGAACCCATGAGGAGCTGATGGCTTCCTGCAGGGCCTATCGGGAGATCTACGATTCACAGATTGGAGGTGGGAGCTGTGGCTGAGAGAAATCGGTCTGTGCCGCCGGCGAATCTGAACGGGATTTCCCGTCCCGGACGAGGCGGCGCAGTGGTGAAGCCAAAGAACATGAAGGGGACGCTGGGGCGGCTCTGGAGGCTGACAAGGGGGCAGAGGAACGGGCTGGGCTGGATCCTCCTGCTGTCCGCATTTGCTTCCTGTGCGTCCATTCTTTCCCCCTATGTGACGGGAAGGGCCGTCGCCGCCATCAGCGGCGAGGATGCGGTTCTCTGGGTGCTCTGCTGCCTGACGGGGCTGTACCTTGGCGACTGGCTGGTCAGGTTCCTGCAGGCGTTTTTCATGGCATCCATGGGGCAGCGGGTGATCCATCATATACGGCGGACGCTGTTTGCCCATATCAGGACGCTGCCCCTTGCCTTTTTTGACAGGCACCAGCACGGCGAGCTGATGAGCCGTCTGACAAATGATGTGGACAATATCAGCACCACCATCTCCAATTCGCTGACGCTTCTGCTGACTTACAGCTTTACCGTGATCGGCATTTTCGGGACGATGCTGTACCTGGATCCGCTCCTCACAATGGTGTCCCTGACCGGCGTGGGGCTGATCTTTCTGCTCACGAAGACCGTGACGAAGCACACCAGAAAGCTTTTTGCCGCACAGCAGAGGAGTCTGGGCGCACTGAACGGGCAGGTGGAGGAGAGCGTGTCGGGAATGGCCGTGGTCAAGGCCTTCTGCCGTGAGGAGGAGATGGAGAGGGCGTTCGGGGAAAAGAATGACGGCTTGTGCGATGCCTCTGTCAGAGCCCTGATCTGCTCCGGATATCTGATGCCCCTTATGAATGTGATCAACAATCTGCTGTATGTGGCAATGTCGGTACTGTGCGGCATTCTGTTTGTGGAGGGAAGAATCTCCGATATGGGGCTGGTCACCAGCTTTCTGCTCTATGTGCGTCAGTTTACCCGTCCCTTTGTGGAGATTGCCAATATTTACAACAACTTTCAGACCGCTGTGGCCGGGGCGGAGCGGGTGTTCGAGATACTGGACGAACAGCCGGAGCCTCCTGACAGGGAAGGGGCGCTTTCCCTGAGATGGCCCCGGGGAGAAATTGAACTGCGCCATGTGGAATTCGGCTATGTGCCGGGGCAGCCGGTGCTGAAGGATGTCTCCGTAAGAATTCCTGCGGGAACGCAGGCGGCTGTCGTGGGCGCCACCGGCTCGGGAAAGACCACCCTGATCAACCTGTTGACCAGATTCTATGACGTGTCGGCAGGGAGCATCCTTCTGGACGGCCATGATCTGCGGGATTACCGCATGGAGGATCTGCGTGCGGCATTCGGAGTGGTCCTGCAGGACACTGCCCTGTTTGCGGCATCGGTCCGGGACAATATCTGTTACGGGCATCCCGAGGCTTCCATGGAGAAGGTGCGTGAGGCGGCCCGGACGGTGGGGGCGCACGGCTTCATAGAGCGTCTGCCGGAAGGCTATGATACGGTCCTCGCTCATGGAGGCGCTGAGCTTTCTCAGGGGGAACGGCAGCTGCTGACCATTGCAAGGGCGGTTTTTGCCGATGCCCCTATTCTGATTCTGGACGAGGCCACCAGCTCCGTGGATACCGTCACCGAGCAGAAGATCCGGCGTGCCCTGCTGAAAATCTGCAGGAACCGGACCTCGGTGATCATTGCCCACCGCCTTTCCACCATCCGGGATTCGGACAAGATCATTCTGCTGGAAGACGGCAGAATAGCCGAACAGGGAACCCATGAGGAACTGATGGCTCTGGACGGGATATATGCCCGGATGTATAGGACGCAGACAGAAAAAACGCAGGATGTTTTGTTCTCCCGCCGCACACAGCTGCATAATAGTAAAGAAAAAGGATTTTCGGTTTGAAAATGCTGTATTCTGAGTTAAAAAACAAGGACGTGATCAATATTAAGAATTGCTGTAAACTGGGCCATGTCTGTGATCTGGAGTTCGATCCCTGCAGCGGCTGTATCTGCAAGATCATGGTGCCGGGCTGCAGCCGTCTGTTCGGCTTCTTCAACACCGAGCCGGATATCGTGATTCCCTTCCGGGATATCAAGCAGATAGGGCCGGATATCATTCTCGTTGACATTCCCTGCTGAGTGTGATAACGTTAGAAGTAACTAATACCGCAACTGTTGGAGATAGGTGCGGCTAAGGTCAGACGCAGAGGCAGCCGTAGCTGCGATTAGATACAGATGCCATGCATAGGAGGGTAAATTCTATGAAATGTCCTTTCTGCAGCCATGAGAATACCAGAGTGATCGACTCCAGACCCGCTGAGGACAACAATTCCATCCGCCGCCGCAGGGTCTGCGACGAGTGCGGAAGACGCTTTACCACATATGAGAAGGTGGAGACCATTCCGCTGATCATCATCAAGAAGGACGATAACAGAGAGACCTATGATCGGTCCAAGATAGAGGGCGGCGTGCTCCGGGCCTGCCACAAGAGACCGGTGAGCGCCCAGCAGATCACCATGCTGGTGGACGAGGTGGAGAACGAGATATTCAACATGGTGGAAAAGGAGATATCCAGCCAGCTCATAGGCGAGCTGGTGATGAACCGGCTGATGAATCTGGATCCGGTGGCATACGTGAGGTTTGCCTCCGTGTATAGGGAATTCAAGGACGTGAACACCTTTATGGATGAACTGAAGAAGATGCTGGAATAAGGCAGGGGCCGGAATGAGGGCAGAAAAATGGGGCTGTGAAAAAAGTCCCCTAACAAAAAAAAGAACACTTTCAGGAATAAACCCTGGAGGTGTTCTTTTCTTTTTGGTAT
>CANOFQ010000208.1 GCA_947565325.1 uncultured bacterium | reverse complement strand
GATCTACACTCTTTCCCATATAGCCTGCCATGACAATATTATATCCCATTTCCTTCAGTACTGCCTGCAGAGAGGGGTATACAACTTTATGGATTTTGTGGGGGCCCATCTGCTTTATGCGGATCAGATCATAGTTAATGCTACTGCAACGATTGCGGAGCTGGGCAGGCTTGCGGAGGAGCTGCACATTCCACTGCCGCCATGTAAAGCGATTCCCTTGGGAGCGGATTTCGGAAGGCGGGCAGAGGTGTCAGGGGAAGAGGTATCTGAAGAGCTGCGTACCATAGCGGAGGGAAGGCCCTATATTTTGATGGTGGGGACCATTGAACCCAGAAAAAACCATAGGCTTTTGTTGAAGGCTTATGATGCAGGTCTGAAGGAAATGGGATATAATATTGTCATGGCAGGCTATATGGGATGGAATATGGAGAGCTTTGAGGCAGAGCTGAGGGGTCATCCGGATTACGGGAGCCGTGTATTTCATTTTGACGGTCTGGACGACAAGGGTATTTCATGGCTTTACCAGAATGCGAAATTTCTTGCGTTCTGCAGTTATGTGGAAGGCTTCGGACTGCCATTGGCGGAGGCGGTGATACGGGGAGTTCCGGTGATCGCCGCAGACATTCCGGTTTCCAGAGAGGTGGCAGGTGACTACTGTGTATGGTTTGAACAGGATCATGCGGAAATGCTCTGCCAAAGGGTCAGAGAGTACACGGAAGACCAGGAGGCCTATAGACGATTGAAAGAGAGCCTGTCGACTTATAGGGGGATAAGCTGGGAAGAAGTCTGTGGGAGAATGTGGGAGGCTGTGACATAACCACAGGATTCTTTTGCCCAGTGATATTCGGCGGGATGCTGTGTGTCTTATGTGAAGCCGCCATCGGAAACAGGCGAAAGAGGATGGCATTAGGAAAAAAGAGAGCAGCGCAGGAAGAAAGAGGAGAGCGCAAAAAAGAAAAGCGCAGCATAGGAAAGAAAAAGGACGGCGCAGGAAGTGCTAGAATAGATGAGGCGGGAGACAGGAAATCCGCTGCTAAAAACAGGAGGATGAGCAGTGAAGAAAGCATTGATCACAGGAATCACAGGACAGGACGGCTCCTATCTGGCAGAGTTTCTGCTGGAGAAGGGCTATGAAGTCCACGGAATCACCAGAAGGGCATCCATTTCCAATACCAGAAGGATCGACCACCTGATCGCAGAGCATGCGGTCACGCTCCATGACGGGGACCTGTCGGACACATCCTCCATCACTGCGGTGGTGGCGAAGGTACAGCCGGACGAGATCTATAACCTTGCGGCCCAGTCCCATGTGCAGGTGTCCTTCGACGCACCGGAGTACACCGGCGACGTGGACGCCATCGGGGTGCTGAGGCTCCTAGAGGCGGTGAGGCTGCTGGGCCTGACGAAGAAGACCAGGATCTACCAGGCGTCCACCTCGGAGCTGTACGGGAAGGTGGAGGAGGTGCCCCAGAGGGAGACGACGCCCTTCCATCCGTACAGCCCCTATGCGGTGGCGAAGCAGTACGGCTTCTGGATCGTGAAGGAATACAGGGAGGCATACGGGATGTTCGCCGTGAACGGGATCCTGTTCAACCACGAGTCGGAGAGGCGGGGGGAGAACTTCGTCACCAGAAAGATCACGCTTGCGGCGGGCAGGATCGCAGAGGGGCTGCAGGACCACCTGGAGCTGGGCAACATGGACTCCCTCCGGGACTGGGGCTATGCGAAGGACTACGTGGAGTGCATGTGGATGATCCTGCAGCATGACACGCCGGAGGACTTCGTCATCGCCACGGGGGAGCAGCACTCGGTGAGGGACTTCACGGAGAGGGCCTTCAGGGCGAACGGGATGGAGATCCGCTGGGAGGGATCCGGGGCGGACGAGAAGGGCTATGACAGGGCCACCGGCAGGATGGTGGTATGCGTCAACCCGGCGTGGCTGCGCCCCACGGACGTGGACAACCTCTGGGGGGACCCGGCCAAGGCCAGGACGCTGCTGGGCTGGGACCCCCAGAAGACCACCTATGCCCGGCTGGTGGAGATCATGGCAGGGCATGACCGGGCGCTGGCAAGGCAGGAGGCGGCGATGAAGAGGGCGGCAGAGGCCGACAGGGCGGCCGGGGAAAGAGACAGGGGCTGATAGGCGGCAGAGGCCGACAGGGCGGCCGGGGAAAGAGACAGGGGCTGATAGGCGGCAGAAGCTGACAGGGTGGCCGGGGAAAGGGGCAGACGGGCGGCGGAAATAGGCGCAGCAGCTGGGCAAAACGGCGAAGGCCGGCAGGAGACGGAGAAAGCGGTGGATGGGCAGTGGGGCAGTATATGAAGAAAAAGGGACTGGTAATCGGGGCGGCAGGCTTCGTTGGGAGCTATCTGATCAGGGAGATGCGGGAAAGCGGCATGGAGGCGCATGCCACCAAGCTTCCCCATGAGAGCCTCGAGAATGTGGACGCGGCGGTGCATGACCTGGACATCATGGACAGGGACGCCGTGACGGCGCTGCTGTTCGAGGTGCGGCCGGACTACGTCTTCCACCTGGCGGCCCAGAGCTCCGTGGGGCTGGCATGGAAGAGGCCGGGGCTGACCGTGGACGTGAACATCAAGGGCAGCGTCAACGTGATGGACGCCGTCAGGGAGCTGTTCTACAAGCCGAGGGTGCTGCTCATCGGCTCAGGAGAGGAATACGGCCATATAGAGCCGGGGGAGACCCCCATAAAGGAGACTAACCTGCTGCGGCCGGGCAATATCTATGCCGCCACCAAGGCGTGCCAGAACATGATCGGAAACATATATTCCCGCGCCTATGACATGGAGCTGGTGATGGTGAGGGCCTTCAACCATATCGGGCCGGGACAGGCCAGCATGTTCGTGGTGTCGGACTTCTGCAGGCAGGTGGCGGAGATCGAGCTGGGGATGCGGGAGCCGGTGATGAAGGTGGGCAACCTTGCGGCAGAAAGAGACTTCACGGACGTGCGGGACGTGGTGAAGGCCTATGTGAAGCTGGTCGCACTGGGAGAGGCGGGGGAGACCTACAATGTGGGCAGCGGGCGGGCCCGGGCCATACGGGACATCCTGGATCTGATCATCTCCAGGTCCCATGCGCAGATCCGGGTGGAGACCGACCCCAACAAGCTGCGGCCGGTGGACGTGCCCATTATCGAGGCGGACATCACCAAGATCAATAGGCTCACGGGCTGGAGGCCGGAGATCCCGCTGGAGCAGACCGTCCAGGAGACGCTGGATTACTGGCACAGGATTCTTTTAGAGGGATGAGATTAATTTCAGAGAAGGACCTTTTGGCCGGCTGAGGATTATTGTACAGGATGGAGACTATGGCGTTCAGGCAGCCCACCGAGCCGGCTGTGACGGGTGGAGGGGCTGGCTGCGGATAGAGTATACGCCCGGAAGGGCAGGGAGGACATGGACTTTGATCAAGGAGAGCAGTTTGTTTGCCACGGAGGGGACGACCCGTTCGGACAGATGCCTGCACACACCCAGCACGTTCGCAAGGCAGAACCTGCTGTACGTGCAGGAGGTGGGGCGGCTGAGGAGCCTGGAGCCCCATAGGTGCGTCAGGGAGAACGTGGACTCCTATCTGTTCCTGCTGGTGCTGGACGGCAGGGGGAGTCTGGTGATAAAGGGAAGAGACTA
Organism: uncultured bacterium; assembly: GCA_947565325.1. Taxonomy (GTDB): domain Bacteria; phylum Bacillota; class Clostridia; order Lachnospirales; family Lachnospiraceae; genus Acetatifactor. The sequence goes on along the minus strand of CANOFQ010000208.1, from coordinate 2,955 downwards.
TCAGGTGGCGACGGGGGACTGTGCGCTGATAGACTGCCGGGAGCATTATGAGCACATCAGTGACGAAAAGGATGCATGGAAGCTGGCATGGGTGCATTTCAACGGCCATGCCGCCCGGGGCTACTATGAGCTCTTCCTGAAGAACCATCCGGAAGGGAATGTCTTCACGGCCAGGGACGCGGGGGCATGGGAGGAGATGCTTGACGGACTGCTGCGCCGCCAGAAGGACAGGAGCTTCCAGGCGGAGCTGTCCTGCGGGGAGCTCCTGCTGCACCTCATGAACCGGGTCATAAGCAGCGTGGCGGATACGGGGGCACCGGAGAACGGGCAGGAGAAGAGGCTCGCGAACCGGATGCGGGAGATGCTGAACGAGAAGTATGCGGACGGGGACGTGCTGGGTGCGCTGGAGGAGGCCTTCGGGGAGGACTCCCGGTCTCTGAGTGAACGGTTCGTGAGGCAGTTCGGGATCAGCATAGAGGAATATGTGAGCAGCAGACGCCTGAATGCGGCGAAGGAGCTGCTGCGCTTCAGCATCAAGCCGGTGGGCCAGATAGCGGAGGAATCCGGCATCGGCGACATGATTGTCATGCAGCAGCTGTTCCGGGAGAACGAGGGGATGAGTGCGGAGGAGTACCGTGCGAAATGGGCCCAGTGGATTCGGTAGGGTTACCAGTCATCAGGGAATGATTGTAAATTATTTTAATAATAAGTGAAGTGCTCTATGGTCAGTGAAGGAATTTTAATAATTCGTGGGGAATCATCATTTTGCCATGCGAAATATACTGCTGTATTTATATGCCACATAGCTTGTCAAGGGACGGAACATCAGAGAAAAAAGTGCTTCACTGACTGTAAGAAAATAGAAAACCGAGGCGGAGGCCTGCTTAAAGGCGGGAAAGGGGAAAAATGAATGTAATATTACTGTCAGGAGGAAGCGGCAAGCGGCTCTGGCCCTTGTCCAATGATATACGTTCAAAGCAGTTTATCAGAATGCTGACCAATGAGAAGGGTGAGACCGAGTCCATGCTGACCCGGGTCTACCGCCAGATTACCACGGTGGACGTTGATGCGGATATTACCATCGCCACCAGCAAGCGGCAGGTAAGCGTCATTAAAAACCAGCTGGGCGACAAGGTGGACGTGTGTGTGGAGCCTCAGCGCAGGGATACGTTTCCGGCCATCTGTCTGGCCTGTGCCTATCTTCATGACAAGAAGGGTATAAAAGACGATGAGTCGGTTGTGGTTTGCCCGGTGGATTCTTTTGTGCAGGATTCTTTTTTTCAGGATCTGAGAACATTGGCCAAGATGGCGGAAGAAGGAGAAGCAAACCTGTCCCTGCTGGGAATCGAACCGGTATATCCCAGCGAGAAATATGGTTACATCATACCGATGTCGAGAGACAAGGTAAGCAAAGTAGCTGCCTTCAAGGAAAAACCCGACGTGGCCACCGCAGAAAGCTACATGGCTCAGGGAGCTCTCTGGAGCGGGGGTATTTTTGCCTTCCGGTTGGGATACCTGCTGAATAAGGCTCATGAACGGATTCAGTTTAAGGACTATGACGATCTGCTGGAACAGTATGGGGATCTGGAGAAGATCAGCATCGATTATGCTGTGGTAGAGCGGGAAAAGGAGCTTCAGGTACTCCGGTATCAAGGCGAGTGGAAGGATCTGGGCACATGGAACACCTTCTCCGAGGCCATGGCCACTGAGACGCTGGGGAACGTGGTTCTGAACGATACCTGCTGCAATACCCATGTGGTGAACGAGCTGAACATTCCCCTGCTGTGCATGGGATGCAGAGATATGGTTATTGCCGCAAGCAGCGACGGCATTTTGGTTTCCGATAAGGAGCAGAGCAGCTATATCAAGTCCTATGTGGAGCATATGGAGCAGCAGATCATGTATGCGGAAAAATCGTGGGGGAGCTTCACGGTGCTGGATGTACAGGAGGAGAGCCTTACTATCCGTATCGTTCTTCGGCCGGGAGAGGGACTTCACTACCACAGCCATGACCTGCGGGATGAGGTATGGACGGTGGTGAGCGGCTCCGGCTGGGCAGTGGTGGACGGCGTGAAGCGGGATGTGGCACCCGGGGACGTGATCTCCCTGCCCGCCGGCTGCAAACATATGATCTTTGCGGAGAGCGAGCTGAAGGTCATCGAGATCCAGATGGGGGAGGGGATTTCGGTGGAGGATAAGAGAAAGTATGAGATGAATATGCTGTGAGCGGTATAAGTAGTGGACGTTCCCTAGGCGATATAGACGGTGTGGTTAATGTGAGAATATGAGTGAAATATAAGCTTGCGGCATCAGAAAAAAGGAACGGAAGGAGAAGTAAGTATGGATAAGGGCAATAAGACGATTGCGGTGGCAGGAATAGGGTATGTAGGCTTGTCAATGGCCACGCTTCTTTCACAACATAATAAGGTTATTGCGGTGGATATCTTAGAAGAGAAGGTTAGGATGGTAAACGAGAGAAAATCTCCCATTCAGGACGATTACATTGAAGACTATTTGACTCATAAGAATCTGCAGCTCACTGCAGTTACGGATGGGAGGACTGCGTATAAGGATGCGGATTTTGTTGTAATTGCGGCCCCCACGAATTATGATTCTAAGACACGTCATTTTGATACTTCGGCGGTGGAATCGGTAATTGAATCAGTACTGGAGGTTAATTCTGAAGCCACAATGATTATCAAGTCAACGGTTCCGGTCGGATATACGGAATCGGTGCGAAAAAAATATAACGCAGAAAATATTCTGTTTAGTCCGGAATTTCTGCGGGAATCTAAGGCACTGTATGATAACTTGTATCCGTCCAGAATTATTATGGGCTGTGACGAAGCATCCAGACCTAAAGCCAGACTTTTTGTCTCCCTGCTTCAGGAGGGAGCAATAAAGCAGGATATCGATACGCTGTTCATGGGCTTTACCGAGGCAGAGGCAGTAAAG
>CANOFQ010000207.1 GCA_947565325.1 uncultured bacterium | reverse complement strand
AGGCTGGAAACAGGAAAAAGCGGCGGGCAGGCTGTCCTGCTGGACGTGTATCTGGGCTATGAGGGAGACCGGAGAGACATTTTTGAGAAAAGGGAGAACCTGATAGCCCGGATCGATGCGGTGAAGGAGGAGGATCCCGATCTGGAGGCTGTGAAGGCTCTGCGGAAAAAGGGATGGAAGGGATTCTTCGGCCCGGGGGTGCTGGATATCTGCAGGCAGGCGGACTGTGTGTTCCTTGCGCTACACGGCGCCAACGGGGAGGACGGCAGGATTCAGGCCTGCTTTGACCTGATGGGGATTCCCTATACAGGGGCGGATTTCACCGGCTCCTGTATTGCCATGGACAAGGGAATCACCAAGGACCTGTTCAGGGCCCACGGGATTCCGACTCCTGCGGGGATCCGGCTGAGGAGAGATGCCGGCGCAGGGGAAGGGTCAGGTGCTGCCGGGCTGTCGGCTGAGAGGGCTGTGGCGGTGACTGGGAGGGAAGCGGCTTTTGCTGACGTGGAGGTTCCCTATCCCCGCATCGTGAAGGCCTGCTGCGGCGGCTCCAGCATTGGCGTATACATAGCCTGCGGTCCGGAGGAATACGAGGCGGCCAAGGCGGAGGCGTTTCGGTACGGCGAGGAAATCATTGTGGAGCAGTATATCAGGGGCAGGGAGTTCTCCGTGGGCGTCATGGACGGAAAGGCCCTTCCTGTCATAGAGATGGCGCCCAAGGAGGGCTTCTATAATTATAAGAACAAGTATCAGGCGGGATCCACGGTGGAGACCTGCCCGGCACAGCTCGACCCGGAGAAGACCCGTAAGCTGCAGGACATCGCAGAGAGGGTGTTCGCCGCACTGCGGTTACGGAGCTATGCCCGGATGGACTTCGTCATGAGCGGGGAGGGAGAGGTGTTCTGTCTGGAGGCGAACACATTGCCCGGCATGACCGCCACATCCCTGCTGCCGCAGGAGGCTGCAGCGGCGGGGATGGATTTCGGGCAGCTGTGCCAGAGGATACTGGAGCTGGCGTTCTGAGACGCAGAGAAGATCTGAAGCCTTGTAGGCAAAGTCAGGCCGATATTCTTTCACAGAGAAGGACAGAAGGCAAATAAACGAACTGGAAGCAAGAAAATAAGAGGAAAAGGGAAGGGTTGCCGAGATGAATCTGACGATCAATGAGATAGCGAGGGCCTGCGGGGGGACGCTGGTGCTGCAGGGAGAAGGGGCAGACGGAGACGCTTGTGTCAGCTCCGTGGCCATAGATTCCAGAAAAGCACAGGCAGGGGGCGTGTTCGTGGCCGTGCCCGGAGAGCGGGTGGACGGGCACAGCTTCGTGGGGGCCGTGGCAGAGATGGGCGCTGCCTTGGCCGTCGTCCAGAAATCGCCTGGGGAGGTGGAAAGAGAGCAGGGAGTCCCGAAAGACCGGTGGGGAAGCTATCTGCTGGTGGAGGACAGCCTGCAGGCGCTGAGGGACATGGCGGAGGCTTATCGGAAAAAGCTGGCCGTGAAGGTGGTGGGCATCACCGGCAGCGCAGGCAAGACCAGCACCAAGGAGCTCATCGCAGCAGTGCTCTCCGAAAAGTACAGGGTTCTAAAGACAGAAGGTAATCTGAACAATGAGATCGGCGTGCCGCTGACGCTTCTGGGGATAAGGCAGGAGCATCAGGTGGCCGTGGTAGAGATGGGCATCAGCGACTTCGGGGAGATGCACCGCCTGAGCAAAATGGCCCGCCCCGATATCTGCGTGATAACCAATATCGGCCAGAGCCATCTGAAGGATCTGAAGACGAGAGACGGCATCCTGAGGGCCAAGTCGGAAATCTTCGACTTCATGGCTCGGGACGGCGAGATCTGTTTAAACGGGGAGGATGACAAGCTCATCGGGATAAAGGAGATCAACGGACACAGGCCTCATTTCTTCGGGCTGGGAGGCGATCCGTCACAGGAGGTGCTGGTGGAGGAAAGCGAAAGCAGGGGACTCTGGGGCAGCGATGCCACGGTGCTGATGAAAAAAAGCATTCTGAAAAAAGATAATCGGCAGGATATGCGGGTGCGGCTCCATATTCCGCTGCCCGGTCCCCATATGGTGCTGAATGCCGCAGCAGCGGTCTGTGTGGCGGCTCTGCTGGGTCTGACCGGGGAGGAGATCGCCGCCGGCATGGAAAAAGCCGCTCCGGTGGGAGGGCGGGACAATCCGATCCGTCTGTCCCGAAATACCCTGATAGACGGTTGCTACAATGCCAATCCGGCCTCCATGAAGGCGGCCGTCGACCTGCTTGCGCTGGCCGACACGAAAAAGGTGGCGATTCTGGGCGACATGTTCAATCTGGGGGAAGATTCCGCCGCTTATCACGGGGAGGTGGGAGCCTATGCCGTGGAAAAGGGAGTGGATCTGGTGATCTGCGTGGGGGAAGAGTCCCGGCATATGTTTGCGGAGGCGAGGAGCCGCATCGGGGAAGGGGGAACGGATGCGGTATATTTTCCGGACCGAAGGGCTCTGATGGAAGCACTTGGGAGCCGTCTTGAGGTGCTGGTGCCGGAGGGCGCCACGGTTCTTGTGAAGGCCTCCCACGGGATGGAATTCATCGAGGTGCTGGATTTCCTGCGCAGGGCCGCATCGTGAGCATGGCATGGAAAGGTCTGCGCACATAAATCATAAGGGGGAGCGCATCCTTATAGGGCCCCGCCGGAGCATATGCCTCCGGTGGGGCCCTGGCCTGCTGCGGGCAAAACCTTTCTGCCCGTGGAAAACAGCTGCTGCAGGCGGTGTGGGCCGGAAAGAGTCGGTTGACATCGGGGATACGAGGTGCTATGCTAGAAGGCAGGAAGGGCAGGAACAAAGGGACTGAAGATGAGAGTTTATCGACATGAGCTGAAGTTTCTCTGTGAAGAGAGGCAGCTGTGCGTGATAGAAAACAGAATCCGGCATATCTGCAGGCAGGACGCATATGCGGGAGAATCGGGAGCTTATCTGGTGCGGAGCTTGTATTTTGATACATATGACGACAGATGTTATCAGGAAAATCTGGCCGGTGCGGACTGCCGGAAGAAGTACCGGATACGGGCTTATAATGACGAGACGGACAAGCTGAGGCTGGAGTGCAAATATTCCCGCAGGGGCATGAAGGCTAAGGAATCCTGTGCAATCGACGGGCTGCGGTGCAGGGAGCTGGCAGCGGCGGGGACAAAAGCAGCCATCGAGGGACTGGGCGGCTCTCCGGGGACAGGAATCCAAGAGGGGGCGGCTTCTCAGGGCAGGGAGCTGCTGGACCGTTTCCTGCTGGAGAGACGCATGGAACTGCTGGAGCCCAAGGTGGTGGTGGAATATGAGCGCAGGCCTTATGTTTATGGGGCCGGGAATGTGCGGATCACCTTTGACAGAGCGATCCGGACCTCCCCCGAGGTGGGGGCATTCCCGGAGAAAAGCAAAACAGGCAGGAGCATTCTGCCGGAAGGGGTTCATATTCTGGAGGTAAAGTATGACGAGGCGCTCCCTGGGGCGGTGAGGGAGCTTTTGACAGCGGGGCAGGAGCTGCGAAGGACAAGCTTTTCCAAATACGCCCTGTGCAGAAAGTACGGAATCAGATGAGGGGGACGGATATGAGTGTTCAGGATGTGATCAAGAAATCTTTTCTGCAGGGCTTTCAGAACACCAGCCTGACTATGGGAACGGTGGCCCTGCTGCTTGTGGCGGCGGGCATTCTGGGAATCTATCTTTTCTTTGTGTATCGGTTCATAACGGCAGACTCGTTCTATTCCAAGAGCTTCAACGTGTCCCTGATATTGATGTGCGTGATCACCACAGCGATCATCGTCACCATCCAGAGCAGCGTGGTGGTGTCGCTTGGCATGGTGGGAGCCCTTTCTATCGTCAGGTTCCGGACCGCGGTGAAGGACCCGCTGGATCTGATATTTATGTTCTGGAGCATCAGCGTGGGAATCATATGCGGCGCAGGGATGGTAGGTCTGGCCGTGATGCTGACCCTGGGGGCCACGGTGCTGACGGTGGTGTTCTGCCGGCTTCCGGAGGCGAGGAAATCCATGATTCTGGTGGTCAATGCCGCAAATAACGACTGTGCGGAGGCAGTGTTCCGGACGGTGTCCAGATACGACAAGCGCTATGCCGTGAAATCCAGAAGCCTCACCAGGGACAACGTGGACTTTCTGATGGAGGTCAGGACAAAGGACAGCGAGGGACTGCTGAGGGAGCTGAACGAGATGGAGGAAGTGATCTCTGTCTCTATGGTGGCACACAAGGGGGATGCGGTTTATTGAATATACGGATGATAATATGAAAAAGATAGATTTTTGCATAGTCCTGGGCGTGGCGGCAGTGTTTGCGGCTCTGCTTGCGTTCTTCTGGCAGGGGGAAGAGACAGAACAGCGGGAGGCATGGAGCGGATTCATGCCAGAGGCGCCTTGTCTTTCCGCAGAAAGCGGGTTCTATGAGGAGCCCTTCTGGCTTGAGATGATTGCTCCGGAGGGGGCAAAGGTGTACTATACGCTGGATGGGAGCCTTCCGGACGCAGAGGCTTGTCTTTACAGGGAGCCTATCGAGATAACGCCCGGGGGAGGGCGGGAGTCTGAGGTGACCTTTGTTCGGAACATGCAGCTGGACTGGGTGGAGGCGGAGGGAGAAAGCCATGTGAATGCCGCCACGGTGATTCGGGCCTGCGCCTTGTATGAGGACGGGAGGGCCAGCGAGACAGTGACAGCCACCTATTTCGTGGGGGAGGGGCATTTCAGGGACAAGCTGGTAGTGTCCCTTGTGGCGGATCCGGAGGATCTGTTCGGAGACAACGGGATCTATGTGACCGGAAAGGCCTATGATGAATGGTATCTGGGAGACCAGTCAGGGGAAATGCCGGTTCCGAACTTTCTTCAGCGCGGAGAGGCGTGGGAAAGGCCCGGGGTAGTGGAGCTGTTTTCGGGAGAGAGCATCCTGCAGCAGAAGGTAGGGCTGCGCATTCAGGGGGCCTCGGCAAGAGACTATGGAAACAAGCGCTTTTCTGTCTACGCCAGAAAAAAGTACAGCGGCAGCAGCTGGCTGGAGACTTCCCTCTTCGGAGGGAGCCGTGTCCATTCCTTTGCGCTGCGGTCCGGCTTCATGAACGGCTACATTCAGCAGCTGGTGCAGGACAGGGACGTGGCCTCCGCAAGGAGCAGAGAGGTGATCGTATACCTGAACGGCGCACTCTGGTACATCACAATGGCGCAGGAGAAATACAGCGGGAAATTCTTTCAGGAAAATTACGGGATTCAGGATGATAATATAATAATGGTCAAGGCGGGCGCACTGGAAAAAGGTCAGGAAGGGGATCTTGCACTGTATCATGCGGTCTATGAGTTTCTGAACGCCCATGATATGGGGGAAGCTTCCTCTTACGAGGCGCTTGACCGGCTTATGGACATTCAGAGCTATATTGACTACTGCTGTGTCAATGTGTATTTTGCCAATCTGGATTTTAACGAGACGAAGAACACGGTCTGCTGGAGGGCCAGAAAGACGGGGCACGGAAAGTACGAGGATGGCCGCTGGCGCTGGGCCCTCTATGATCTGGATCTGGAGAACCTTAATTACGGAGTGGCCTTTGAAGAGATCAATACCTTTACCACCGACACGCATTATGCCGGGAGCGCATTCAATACACGGCCCATGTATGTGGCGCTGAAGAAGAATCCGGAGTTTCGCAGACAGTTCGTGACCAGCTTCATGGACATGGTCAACACGGATTTTACGGTAGAGAGGGCCTCTGAGGTCATGAGGGAGTGGGGGGCCACCGCACAGTGGTGGGGGATGCTCCCGGACTGGACAGAAACCTTTTTTCCGGCCAGAACAGAGGCAGTCCTGGGCCATCTGTCGGAAGAGTTCGGCCTGACGGGAAAATGTGAGAGCCTGAGACTGGCTGTGAGCGAGGGCGGGGCAGGGCAGATCCTTCTGAATACTATCCGGCCGGATCTGACGCAGGGGGAATGGAGCGGAAGATATTTTACGGATTACCCTGTGACTGTCACGGCTGTGGCGCAGGAGGGATACCGCTTTGTGGGCTGGAAGTCCGACGCATGGGAGAAGACCGAGACGAAGGAGACCTTGGAGATAAAGCTTCCTGCGGGCGGTTTTTCACTGGAGGCAGTATTTGAGAAAGTGAGATAAAACAAAAAAGAATAGAATAGCCGCATTGGGCCACGGCAGGCCATGCTCAGCGCCCAAGCAGGCAGGGAGGCGTATAAAAAATGAAAAACAAGGGGAAGAAACTGTTGATATGTGCGGCGTCGCTGCTTCTGGTAGCCGCTGCTGTTCTTGGGGGGGTAAAATTGTACCGGATTCACCAGAGGGACCAGTGCGGCATTCTTCTGGCATTTGACGATTACTGTGTTCCAAACTGGGAGGAATATTTCGACTTGTTCGACGAGTACGGGGTGAAGGTGACCTTCTTCGTCACGCTCTCGGAGCCTTCGGATTTTTGCTATCATGCCATAGAAAGAGGACATGAGATTGCGTTTCACACCATAGGGCATGTGAATCTGACCGAGGCCTCCGAAGAGGAGGTTTATGCGCAGGCCATTGCGCCCATAGAGGTGTTCCGGGAAAAAGGAATTGAAATGACTACGTTTGCCTACCCATACGGGAGCTACAACGAGGAGCTGAATGAACTGCTCCTGCAGCATTATACCGTTGTCAGGGG
>CANOFQ010000206.1 GCA_947565325.1 uncultured bacterium | reverse complement strand
CAACGTACAGTCAGCTCATTTGCGGCAGAATGATATGACTGGTGAAAGGAATGAGAAAGAGAAGTATGTAGTTATAACGGATACCAATATCGTGGTGAATTTTGACTTTAACGCCATGATCAGGCGTCATATCGAGAGCGGGGCGGACGTGACAGTGGCTTACAATGAGCAGGAGCTTCCTGAGAGCCTTATGAAGTCCCAGTCCAATGACCAAGGGTACTATTATACCTTCGGCATCGAGAACGGAAGGATCACGAAGATTTATGTGAACGCCAAGGATTCAGGAGTCCAGAACTTCTCCATGAATATCTTCGTGGTGGAGAGGGAGCTTCTGATCGACCTGATCAACACGGCCTTTGTGAGAGGGCAGGAGTTCTTCGAGCGGGACGTGCTGCTGCCCAGACTGAACAAGCTGAATGTACAGGCCTATAAGCATGAGGGCTACATCGCACGCATCTGCGACATGAAGAGTTATTTCGACGAGAACATGAAGCTCCTGGATGAGTACAATCTGGATGCGCTGTTCTCCGGCCATCAGATCTATACCAAGATACGTGACGACAATCCCACCAGATACATCGAGGGCGCAAAGGTGCAGAACGTCATGGTTGCTGACGGATGCGTGATCGAGGGAGAGGTGGAGAACAGCATTCTGTTCCGCGGCGTAAAGGTGGCCAAGGGGGCAAAGATAAAGAACTGCATCCTGATGCAGGACACGGTGGTGGAGGCAGGCGCCGATGTGGAGTACCTGATCATGGACAAGAACGTGACCATCACTGCAGGCAAGGAGATGAAGGGGACGGATACCTTCCCCGTGTACATCGGAAAATTCCAGACGGTATAGAGGACGGCGGGAGCCCGGTGGATTTTGGGCGGGTTCCGCTTCGGAGGCTTCAGAGGATCTCAGAGAAGTACCTTAGAGGATTCAAGAATAAGAACGAGAGATTTGGACCGTAGATTTAAAAATCAGTAATGAACCAGAGATTTGAACCGTAGATAAAAAAATCAGTCTTGACAACAGGCAGGGAGTGTGGTACTCTGTCATAGTGCGTAGATGAGCACGATAGCAAGCAGAGTATCCACTCTCACCTTACGGCGAACGGGCTGGTAAGTGTCAACATTTTCGGCAGCGCAGCGGGGGGGCTCCCCGTCTTTTTGCCGGGTGAATTCAAGTGGATAGTTATGCTGTCCACTTTTTCTTATGGAGGTACAAGACCATTAGCGATTTAATGATTAACGAACAGATCAGGGACAAGGAAATACGTCTGGTTGGCGAGGACGGTGCACAGCTTGGCATCATGGCTACAAGGGATGCCATGAAGATGGCAGAGGATGCGGGGCTGGATCTGGTGAAGATTGCCCCTACCGCAAAGCCTCCCGTATGTAAGATTGTCGATTACGGCAAGTACAAATACGAGATGCTCCGCAAGGAGAAGGAGGCCAGAAAGAAACAGAGGACCATTGAGATCAAGGAGATCCGTCTGTCTCCGAATATTGATACCAATGATCTGAACACAAAGATCAATGCGGCGAGAAAGTTCCTCACCAAGGGTGACAGAGTGAAGATAACGCTCCGTTTCCGCGGCCGTGAGATGGCACACATGAACAGCAGCAAGCATATTCTGGACGATTTCGCCCGGAGCCTGTCTGATATTTCGGTGGTAGAGAAGGCACCTAAGGTAGAGGGCAGGAGCATGACGATGTTTTTAACTGAAAAGCGTTAGGAGGAAATTTCCTGAGGGCGCTTGGTTAAAATAGATTATAAAGTATAGGAGGAATATGTCATGCCTAAAATGAAAACAAATAGGTCGGCAGCAAAGCGTTTTAAAGTAACAGGAACGGGTAAGCTAAAGAGAAACAAGGCTTATAAGAGCCATATGCTGTCCAAGAAGAGTCCGAAGGTCAAGCGCAATCTGAGAAAGTCCACGATAACAGATGCGTCCAATGTAAAGAATATGAAGAAGATTCTGCCCTATTTATAAGGCGGGGAAGGAGGAGAGCGTAAAATGGCAAGAATCAAGGGTGGCTTGAATGCCAAGAAGAGACATAAAAGAGTCCTGAAGCTGGCAAAGGGTTATAGGGGGGCAAGGAGCAAGCAGTATAGGATAGCGAAGCAGTCCGTCATGAGGGCCCTGACCAGCGCCTATGCGGGCCGCAAGCAGAGGAAGCGGGAGTTCCGCAAGCTCTGGATCACCCGTATCAATGCCGCTGCGAGGCTGAACGGCCTTTCCTACAGCAGGTTCATGTTTGGCCTGAAGCAGGCCGGCGTTGACATGAACAGGAAGATGCTGGCTGATCTGGCAGTGAATGACGCAGAGGGCTTCAAGACGCTGGCAGAGCTGGCAAAGAGCAAGATAGCTTAATAGACGAGAGGGGACCGGGGATCTGCTTTGGGCAATGTGCTTTAAGGGATGACCGGGCCGTGAAATAAGACAAGCCCGGCAGGAGGAACCGCCGGGCTTGTCTTTACAAATAGACCGGAAGGCGGAGGGCAGGAAATGGAGAAAATACTGATCGTAGTGGACATGCAGAACGATTTTGTGGACGGTGCGCTGGGAACCGGGGAGGCCGTGGGGATCGTGGATCGGGTGGCGGCCAAGATCGAGAGCTTCGAGGGCAGGGTCTTCGCCACGCTGGACACCCATGAGCAGAACTATCTGGAGACGGCGGAGGGCAGGAAGCTGCCGGTGGCCCACTGCATCCGGGGGACGGAGGGCTGGCGCCTCAACGGAAAGGTGCAGGCCGCACTGGAGAAGAAGGGCTATAAGGTCTTTGAAAAGAACACCTTCGGCTCCCTGAAGCTGGCGGCGGCCGTGGGAGAGATCGCAGAAGAGAAAGGCGGTGTCGCTCTGGAGCTGGTAGGGCTGTGCACGGATATCTGCGTGGTGTCCAATGCCCTCCTGCTGAAGGCGTATTTCCCGGAAGCGGAGATTGCGGTGGACAGCGGGTGCTGTGCGGGAGTCACCCCCAAGTCCCATGAGGCGGCGCTGGAGACCATGAGGATGTGCCAGATCAGTGTTCGCTGAGGAGACAGACAAAGATTCCGCAGTCTCTTTTTATGAAGACGTGATATACCTTTGAGGCATATCCGGAGCCGCCCGGTGCTGGTAGCACGGGGCGGCTTATTTATTCTGATTGATCATCAAAATGAATGTGCCCTATATCAGACTCCTGGAAGAACCGGATTGTCGATATATGTCATAATTTGTCGACGAGATTATATGGATATAATATGGCGGACAGGGTAATATTGAATTATGAACGTTTGGGTCTGCGCTCTCCGTCAGTTCTGGAGGCATGCTCCCTCGGTGTCATCCTAAGCAATATTATGCTGTGAAACGGAATAGAAATACGATAAAACAGTAATAAAAGAAAATGAGTTGAAAGAGGTGATCAGATATGGATATGATCAGACGGATAAGAAGGAAGATACATGACTTTTTCAATCCCTCTTTAGAAGATGTTATACGGAAGTTCAGCATGGTCGGGGATACCAGAAATCTGACACCGGAGCAGATAGAGGAGCTGTATGAGCTGATAGACTCGTTCGGGACAGATGATTCGAAGGGGGACAGCGAGAAGACGGACGCCGGAAGGGCTCCGAAGAATGACAAAAAAACAATCAGACATGTGTCTGATTGTTTTTGATTACAATTCACTTTAACTGAATCCATCAACTCCAGAAACCTCAGAATCATAAAGCAGATAACGGGAATCGAACCCGCCTTTCCAGCTTGGGAAGCTAGCGTTCTACCAATGAACCATATCTGCACTCTGGCTTGGCAGGCGTCCTGCTCAAGTACGAAATTCATTATAACAGATTATTTCGGATTTGACCAGAGGTTTTTTGAAAAAAATTAAAAAAATTGCAGGGTGCAAAATTGTGCAGGAGAATGCAGCGGCGGTTTATGCCTGCCACTCCTGCGGCAGGTAGCGCAGGGTATTTGAGATCATGTCGTCAACGAGACTGCGGATGTCCGTCTCGGAAGCCCGGCCCTTCACCAGCGGATCCTCCGAGAAGGCCTCGTAGACCAGCGATCTGTCATGGGAGAGAGCCGCCTGCAGAACCCGCTCATGGTTCTTCACATGGGGCATCAGCAGGGCCCTGATATTTTCGGGGACCCTCCCGGCCATCACGGGCTTGATGGAATCCCGGCTGAACAGGGCGTTGGTCTCCACCACGGCCCCGGCAGGCAGGTTGGGGATTTGGAGCAGGGTGTTGGGAATGTTCACGTTGCTGACGGTGCGCCCCAGCCCGCAGAGCGCCTTCAGCAGCATCAGCCCCTCCTCTCCCGAGGGCTTTAGGTCGATATCCTCCTCCCCAGCCGCCAGCCGCCGGCTCCGTTCCAGCCGCTTCTGCAGATCCTGCTTTCTCCATTCCACTGTGGTCAGGCCGAACTTCCAGCCGGCCACGGCAGCGGGAGATTTCAGATAATCCTCCCCGGGCATGAACTCCGCCAGATGCCTGTCCCCTGCGGCGGCGATGAGGCCGTAGCGCCGGAAGAGGTCAAATTTGACTCTGTGGGCACAGGCAAAGGAATTGCCGACCCAGTTGGAAGCATTCTTCCCATAGCCCTGCTCATAGTGATTCTCCACGTAGTCTGCGTAGACGGGGAACAGGTCGATGCCCTTGTAGGAGGCCTGATCGAACCATGTGAAATGGTTGATGCCCAGCACGTTCACGTTGATGTCCTGACGCCGTATGTCCTTCAGGCCCAGCGTCTCCTCGCAGATGCTCTTCAGGAGGCTCTGGGTGCCGAAGACCTCATGGCAGCAGCCGAAGGCCTTGATGTCAGGATAGACATGGTACAGTGTCTTGACGCAGAGGGACATGGGATTGGTATAGTTGATGACCCATGCCTTGGGGGCATATTTCTGGATGGCGCCGGCGATCTCCACGAACATGGGGATGGTGCGCAGGGCCCGCAGGATCCCTCCGGGGCCGGCCGTGTCGCCCACGGACTGGTATATGCCCAGACGCTCCGGCGCATGGACGTCGGAGGCCATCTCGTCGAAGGTGCCGGGAAGTATGGAGATCACTGCGAAATCACAGCCCGCCAGCGCCTCCTCCAGACTGGGGCAGGCGGTGTAGCGCCACTTGCCTTTGGCGTCCGGGCGGCTGCTCAGGCGGTTGCCGATGGTCTCGTTGGTTACTGCCGCCTCATGGTCGATATCGTAGAGCCGGACTGTTCCGCTGATGGAATCGTCCATGGCAAGGTCTGTCATCAGGGACCATGCCCAGCCCCGGGAGCCTCCGCCTATGTAGGCGATCTGTACATCGGTAGCCTTGCTGTCAGAATAATTCATGGGATTGTGTCCTCCTTTTTGACTGCTGTGGTTAGACAGCCCAGAACAATTTTATGGAACCTTATGGAACCCAAATTTCTATATTGCCATTTTATCTCAAAATAGTATAATAATCTCGTAGAATCGTGCTCAAATATCGCGTTTTCGTACTTTCGGACACAGCAGGCAGAGGAGGAGCTATGGAGCGGACGGTTTTCAGGCAGGAGCTGGAGGGACTGGTCATGGTGGAGCAGGTGGTCCGGGAGGAGGACTATGCCATGAAGAGCCGCCATTTCCACGACACCTATGAGCTGTACTATCTGCTGGAGGGGGAGGGCTGCTATTTCATCGACAGGGAGACTTATCTGGTGCGGGCGGGGGACGTGGTTCTGATCAAGCCAAATCAGATCCATAAGACCAGCATGGAGAGGATTCCCCGCCACGGCAGGCTCCTGCTCCAGATCACAGCAGGGCCCATGAACGCTTTTCTGCGGGGCAACGGATTTTTGACGCTGGAGGAGCTGTATGACCAGAAGGGGCCCATCGTCAGTCTGGGAGAGAGGGAGAGGGCCCTCATGGAGTCCCTGATGCTGGGGATCGGAGAGGAGATAAGGGACAGAAGGAAGGGCTGCGGGCTGCTGGTGAAGCTGAAGCTGCTGGAGCTTCTTATCCTGCTGTGGCGCTGCGGGGGAGAGTCGGCCCCGGCAGGGGAGAGGCGCAGGGCCCAGACGCCCAGATACCAGAAGGTTCAGCAGGTGGCGGATTACCTGCAGGCGCATCCCGAGACCAGAGAGAGTCTGGAGGAGCTGGCGGGAAGATTCTACATCAGCAGATCATGGCTGAGCCGTATCTTCAGGGAGGTCACGGGCTTGGGCGTCATCGAGTACGCCAATATCGTCAGGGTGAAAAAAGCCCAGAAGCTGCTGGTTCACGGCGATTATTCTGTCACGGAGATATCGGAGCTGTTGGGCTTCGAGAGCATCACCTATTTTGAGCGTATGTTCAAGAGATACACGGACCGCACTCCTCTGAGATACCGGAGAGAGGAAAAGGAGAAGCTGATAAAGGGCGGCGGAGGAAAAAGGTACATATGACATATACGGTGACATATACGGAGCAGAAGATATTTGCGCCGTAAAAAATTGTGCCCATAAAAAAATGTGCAAAAAATGGCAAAAAAATCTGTTGACAAATGGATTGGCTCATTGTATACTAACAAAGTCGGTTGTGCGATTCATCGGATAAACGGAATCTTAGCTCAGCTGGGAGAGCATCTGCCTTACAAGCAGAGGGTCATAGGTTCGAGCCCTATAGGTTCCATTCCAGCCGGAGCTGGAAAATATGGCGAGATAGCTCAGTTGGCTAGAGCATGCGGTTCATACCCGCAGTGTCG
>CANOFQ010000205.1 GCA_947565325.1 uncultured bacterium | reverse complement strand
ATATTACGGATTGGATGTGAGTACGAATGAAATTATCCCGACAGGAAATCATTGAGGCCTGTAATCATGCCATTGATGCGGCCAACTGGGTTATGACTTTAAAGCGGGGAACCAGAACGGCGCAGAAGATCATGAATGAAAGCTGTCAAAAGAGAATCGCTCTTCTGCAGGATGTTCTGGCGCAGGCAAAGAAAGGGTTACAGTAGTAATCTCATGGAGGTTGATTCCCGCATCCTGCGGCAGGGAGTTTTATTGATGCAGATGATTGACGGTGCCTGAGGACGGGTGCTATAATGGTTTGCATATGCCGGAATGCAGGCAGGGAGGAGCGCATACATAAAATGAAGATCGTGACCTTTAATATCCGCTGTGACTATAATCAGGACGGGGACAACAATTTCTGTTTCCGCAAGCCGCTGATTCTGGAGAAGCTCCGGAAGGAGGAGCCGGATGTGATCTGTTTTCAGGAGGTACTGCCTCATGTGGCGGGATGGCTGAAGGAGGTACTGGGGGAGTATGCCGTGATCGGCTGCGGGCGCATGGAGGATCTGGAGGGTGAGCAGGTGTCCGTCGCATACCGGAAGAATCGGATCAACCTGATCCAGATGGAGACCTACTGGCTTTCCGGGACGCCCCATGTGCCGGGCTCCCGGTATGAGGATCAGAGCATCTGCCCCAGAGTATGCACGGAGGCGGTGCTGGAGGAATACGCCACGAAGCAGGTGTTCCGGCTGGTGAACACCCATCTGGACCACGAGGGGCCGGGGGCAAGAGAGAAGGGGCTCCGGCAGATCATGGACAAGCTGGACGGGCTGGATGGGAGAGCGCTTTTCCCGGAGGCGCCGGTGATCATCACCGGGGACATGAACGCAGAGCCGGACAGCCCGGAGATGGCGGCGGCCAAGAGGCCTCCCTATCAAAATCTGGCAGAAGGGCTCGGTATTACCTATCACGGTTATATGCGTGCGGAGACTCCCTGCTGCATCGACTATATCATTACCAAGGGCTTTGTCTGCGACAGCGTGGAAAAGTGGACGGATGTCAGGGACGGAGTATTCCTTTCCGACCACTATCCGGTCTGCGCCGTGCTGCGGCCGGAGAGCGGGAGACGGCATGAGTGAGCGGGCAGGCGGTAAGGCGGAGGGCGGCGTGCGTGAGACGCTAAGCGGCGGCAGGGCAGGGGGCGGCGTGCATGAGACACTGGGCAACGGCAGGGCGGAGGGCGGCGTGCATGAGACGCCAAGCGGCGGCAGGGCGGAAAGCTGTATGAATGAGCGGCGGGGCAGCTGCGGAGCCGGGCTGCTGGACAGACAGTGGTTCGGGGAGCGTGTGGCTGCGCTCCTTGCCTTCTGTGAATATCCTGCAGTGGAGTACAAGGCCCGTCTCGCCTTTCTCGACACGCCTTACGGGGACCCGGCTCTGACCGGGCTGCGGCAGCAGTTCCTGAAGAGCGATATCGTGGAGGAGATGTATCAGGAGCAGGACGAGTACGGCGGCTGGGGGCGGCTGCTGTCCAAGGATTATTCCGCCAAGGCAAAGATTCCCACGTCCATGGTGGGGATCGAACGCTGCCTATATATCGGCCTGACTATAGAAGACAGGGACATATTATTCATGGCCGCCGAATATCTGCAGAGCTTTCTGGACGGCACCAGCAGAGAAGGAGTCTTCGAGAAGAACGAGAGGGCGCTTCCCTGGCAGAGGGCCATGGTCTGCGGCCAGCTGGAGGCCATAACGCCGGGGAACCCCTTGTGCGATGAAACCTACAGACAGTGGCTGTACATAGCGGGCAGGGCCTACGGGGGCGGGGAGTATTCTTATGAAAGAGACAAGGCTGCCCAGCACGAGGTGTTCCTTACCAGAGAGAGCCGACTTGTGCCCATGCAGAGCGGGCTGCTGCTGAAAAGAAGGCAGGAGCTGTCCCCTGCCGTGGAGGACGCCATGCTGCGCCATCTGGGCGGGATCGCCAACGAAAGAGGGTATTTCTGGGACAAGACCCCCGGGAAGCTGCCGGACGGCTTTGTGGACCGTCAGACGAGAAGATGGTTCCACACCTTCAACTATATCAACAGCTTCCGGGGCTCCGGGATGTATCTGGAGGGAGCGGTGGAGTGGATCCTGGATAATGCCCGTGAGGACGGGCTATGGGACTGGGGCCCCCAGACCAAGGATCCCTGGGGATATTTCAGGTATTTTTCCTGCAATCGGAATTATAAGCACAATCGGGTGGTGGACTGCACCATGGAGGTGCTGAGCTTTTTGAAGCAGTATGCGGAAAATAATGATGAGGTTTTTCCTGAGAAAAGGGCGCTGTCAGCGCAATGCATCTAAAGATGCATGACGGCACTGGAAAACAGGCTCGGAGCGAAAAAGCGCAGAGACGGCACTGGAATAGGAGGACAAAGAAAATGCCGGTAACGGAATATTTGGATCAAAATGCAAGGCTGTACCCTAACGAGATAGCCCTGGTGGAGCTGAACCCGGAGGAGGAGGACACCCGGAGAATTACATGGAAGGAGTATGACCTGATCCAGCCGGGCCGCTTCGAGCCCTACCGCAGGGAGATCACATGGAGCGTCTTCAATGAGAAGGCCAACCGGTTCGCCAACATGCTCATCGGCAGGGGGGTGAAGAAGGGGGACAAGGTGGCCATACTGATGTACAACTGCCTGGAATGGCTGCCTATTTACTTCGGCGTATTGAAGGCCGGGGCCATTGCGGTGCCCTTCAACTTCCGCTATGACGCAGAGGAGATTCTGTACTGTACGGAGCTGGCGCAGGTGGACGTGATGGTGTTCGGCCCGGCCTTCATCGGCCGTATCGAGATCAATGCGGAGCGCTTGTGCAAGGGGCGGCTGCTGATCTATGTGGGAGACCACTGCCCCAGCTTTGCGGAGAGCTATCATGAGCTGGCGGCGGACTGCTCCAGTCAGGCCCCGGAGGTGGAGATCACGGAGGAGGATTTCGGAGCCATCTATTTCTCTTCGGGAACCACGGGCTTTCCCAAGGCCATTCTGCATAAGCACCAGAGCCTGACGCAGGCGGCCCAGATGGAGCAGAAGCATCATGGCACGAACCGTGAGGACACGTTTCTGTGCATTCCGCCTCTATACCATACCGGGGCGAAATTCCACTGGATGGGCAGTCTGGTGGCGGGCAGCCGGGCCGTGCTGTTGAAGGGGGCGAAGCCGGAAACCATTCTTTCCGCCGTCTCCAGGGAACACTGCACCATCGTGTGGCTGCTGGTGCCCTGGGCGCAGGATATTCTGGACGCTCTGGACAGAGGGGAGCTGCGGCTGGAGGACTATGAGCTGGCCCAGTGGCGGCTCATGCATATCGGCGCCCAGCCGGTTCCGCCGTCCCTGATCAAGCGGTGGAAGGCTTATTTCCCGGAGCATGACTATGATACGAACTACGGACTTTCCGAGTCCACGGGCCCGGGCTGCGTGCATCTGGGGGTGGAGAACATCCACAAGGTGGGCGCCATCGGCGTGCCGGGCTACCGCTGGCAGTGCAAGATCGTGGACGAGCACGGTCAGGAGGTGAAGCGGGGGGACGTGGGCGAGCTCTGCGTGAAGGGCCCCGGGGTCATGACCTGCTATTACCGCAACGAGGAGGCCACGGCGGAGACCCTGAAGGACGGCTGGCTGTACACCGGGGACATGGCCATGCAGGACGGGGACGGCTTCTATTTTCTGGTTGACCGCAAGAAGGACGTGATCGTCAGCGGCGGCGAGAACATCTACCCCGTGCAGATCGAGGATTTCCTGCGGCGGAACAACAAGGTGAAGGATGCGGCGGTGATCGGTCTTCCCGACAGGCGGCTGGGAGAGAAGACCGCAGCGGTGATCGAGATCAAGGACGGCATGGAATGCACGAGGGAGGAAATCGAGAATTTCTGCCTTGAGCTGCCTCGATATAAGCGCCCCAAGGAGATCATTTTCCACGAGATCCCCCGGAACGCCACGGGCAAGATCGAAAAGCCCAGACTGCGCAAGATGTACGGCGCAGACCAGCTGGTGGCTCAGGAGAACAGGGGTTAGAGATCCAGTAGTGTTATAGATTGCAGATTGTGATGTATAGGCACTTGAGGGTGAAACGAAACTTTGTGTAAAATGCCTAAATTTTGGTTTCGGCTTGTCCGGGTTATGCTGCAGGCCGTAAGATATGCATCATAGGTCGGCGGACATAGGTCAGTGGACATAGATCAGTGGACATAGATCTGCGGACATAGATCAGTGGACATAGATCAGCGGACATAGATTTGCAGATATCAGCCAGCAGACAGGGAGCAGCGGAAATGTCTGCTGTTGCAGCAGAACGTGAAGATAGGGAGGCTGGACAATGATTTACACAGCGGTAATCGAACAGACTCATGGATATAGGAACCGTATGAAATACCTTCCGGAATCGGATTCCTATGTCAGGAAGGAAGGCATAAGCCTTTCCTACTGGAGGAACGTGCGGCAGCCCTACGGCTGGCTCAGGGAATCCGGCACGCCTCCCTGCCCCCATCTGGACGTGATCCTGATGACGAACAAAACATATGAGCTGGGGGATGAGGAGAGGGTCAGGATCATAGGTGTCTTCTGCCGGAACGACGGCGACCATAAGCTGGTGGGAGTGCTGCCGGAAAGAGGGATCGATGATTTTTCCCAGCTTACCGATGGGGAAAAGGAGGATATGCACCGGCTTTATCCCAGAGAGGATCCCGGCGAGGGATGGTTCGGACATGAGCGGGCGGCGGAGATCATAGAAGAATTCATGGCTAGGAAAAAGCGCAAGACGATCTTTCTGGTGCAGCATACAGAGTCCCGGCATCATGTCAACGGCATGATAGGCGCATGGGGGGACTGGGAGCTTACCGATGCCGGCATGGCTCAGGCCTGCGAGATCGGAAGGAGGCTCAGGGACGAGGGCTGCGGCAGAGGCTTCGTGATGTATGTCTCGGATCTGAAGAGGGCGCTGCAGACGGCGGAGGGAATCAATAGGACGCTGGATATCGAGCCTGTCATTACGGACAGGATACGGGAAGTGAATGCCGGCGCAGGCAACGGAAAGTCCCGTGAATGGTTTGAGAGCAACAAAAAACCTCAGGGGAACCGTTATGACCCCGACTACAAGCCCTTTCCGGACGGAGAGTCGGACAGGGAGCTCTGGAACAGACTGTATCCCTTTTATCAGGAGCTGAGCTCCAATGAACATGACAAAATAATCGTGGTGTCCCACGGAACCACACTGAGCTTTCTGCAGAGCATGCTGCTGGGATATTCCTTCCGTGACTTGGAAAGAATACGCTTCAGCGGCAGGAGCGGCTGCGTTTCCAGACTGACCGTTGAGACTGACGGGAGGGTGTGGGTGGATTACCTGAACCGGAGATAGGGAATCGGTAAGCAAGAGACCGGTTCTTTCATTTGATCAAGCTGACTTTTGCCGTTTTGCCGTAGATTCAGGCATAAGGCTGATTAGCGCAGATTATACCTTGTCCGCCTGCGGACACGGTTCTCTCCGGGGATGGGCACTTCGCTTCGCTCTGGGCCATCGTATCATGTCTGCTGACATTATATCAGAAAGTCTTCTGCGAAGGTGCATTTTTTCGTCGGAGTAGTGTAAGTGGCATACGGTATTGGGAGGTTATGGAATGTGGATTGTCATGGCGGTCTTGTCCGCATTTTTTGCAGGAATTACGTCGATTCTCGCAAAGTGCGGAATCAGGAAAACCGATTCGGACGTGGCGACGGCCCTGCGGACTATCGTGGTGCTGCTGTTTTCGTGGATCATGGTGGCGGTGGTGGGGTCGGCAGGCACCGTATGGGAGATCAGCCCGCAATCTTTTTTGTTTCTGGCGCTGTCCGGCCTTGCCACGGGAGCCTCGTGGATATGCTATTTCAAGGCCCTTTCCGTGGGGGACGTGAACAAGGTGGTGCCCATTGACAAATCCAGCACTGTCTTGTCCGTGCTGCTGGCCATCGCTTTTCTCGGGGAGAGGGAGCATCTTGCCCTGAAGCTGGCATCCACGGTGGTCATCGCCGTGGGGATTTATCTGATGATAGAGGTGAAGCCCGCCGCAGGAAGCCTTGAAGCAGTATCCGGGGAAAGGGATGTGCGCAGGGAAGACGGCGGCTGGAAGAAGATAGCCCCATGCTCTGTCGGCGGCCACAGATGGATGATCTACGCAGCGCTCTCCGCAGTTTTTGCGGCGCTGACCTCCATCCTTGCCAAGGTGGGAATCACGGGCGTGGAATCAAATCTAGGCACGGCGCTCCGCACGGGGGTGGTGCTGGTCATGGCATGGGGCATCGTGTTCATGAAGGGGAAGCAGGCGCAGCTGAAATCCGTCCGGAAGAGGGAGCTTGCCTTCATTGTGCTGTCCGGCCTTGCCACGGGAGCGTCATGGCTATGCTATTACTATGCCATCCAGAACGGCGTGGTCAGCGTGGTGGTGCCCATCGACAAGCTGAGCATTCTGGTGACGATGGCATTTTCCTTTGTGGTGTTCAGGGAGCGGATGGGCAGGAGAGCCTTGCTGGGCCTGCTGCTTATGGTGTCCGGTACCCTCGCTATGGCTCTGGGGGCATGACGGAGGCCGTTTTCGGGGGGAATACGGTAAAAAGAATCCTTCGGTATCGAGTGATACAATATATACTGCTTAACGATTTCACTTGCCGTGAAACCAGACTGCATAACGCTGA
>CANOFQ010000204.1 GCA_947565325.1 uncultured bacterium | reverse complement strand
TGTATTACCATCTGCCGAAATGGATACGGGAGTTTGGCAGAAAGGTATTAGGTGGTGATAAATAGAGTATACGTTAAAAATATACGGATGTAAATAAAAAAGTAAAAGCTTTGCTTGACATATACGAAAGTAAATGCTAATATGTAAAATACATATACGACTGTAAACAAAAAAGGAGGAGATAATATGATTATTCCTAAAAAAGAAGAAATCAGTCGACGCAGAGAGGCTATGGGGCTAACTAGATGTGGATTATCCAGAAAAGCCGGTTTATCCACGAATGCCCTTTACAGAATTGAAAGTGGAAATTCTGGCTATGTGCATCCAATCAGAGCAAAAGCGATAGCAACTGCATTAGGATGCGAGATGGAAGAAATTTTTATCGTGAAGTAGAAGCCGAAACGGAGCATTAGCTCCGTCATGCAGGGACGGCCTCCTGCATCTGATGATGGCAGGCCGAGGGAAAGGAGAAGTATGGATATAGGTGAAAAAATGAAAGTGATTAGAAAAGAAAAAGGATTGAAACAAGCAGATGTCGCAAGAGACTTAGAGACATCTCAATCTTATATTAGCGCCGTGGAAAACGGAAGAACAGTCCCGACAGCACGATTTATTAAACTGTTCTTCCTGCAGTACAAAGCTGAATTGGCTGAATTGGAAGTTAGATTGGAGGATAAAAAGCAGATTGTTGAGGGCCTGAAGCATCTGCTCAGGGAGACCAGAGCCGGAAGCGGTATTGTGGACATGGTGCTGGATGATGATGAGACAATGGTGACGGTTCTTTATGAAGGCGGAAGCAAGAGGATTAATGTAGACGGAGATTCGGGGATTGCACTAATAAAGGATGTAATTAAGAGGATATAAACAAATTTAAATTGCCAAAACGGAGCACAGCTCCGTCATGCAGGAATGGCCTCCTGCATCCGATGATGGCAGGCCAAAGGAAAGGAGAGGCATATGGTAAAGACGAAGAGGTTCCTGATGTACTGGAGGAGGTTCGTCAGGCACGAGAGGATCGTCCTGCCGAGAGCGATGGTGGACAAGCATATCCGGCGTCCCGTGGAACATCTGCCGCAGAGCATACCTGCAGCCCTGCAGAGGTTCTCGCCGGAGATTCATCTTCCGGCGACCCAGAAGGACCGGGAGAGGATGGAGCAGGCGCTCTGGGAAGGGTGGGAGCTGATGGTGGACGGTGAGACCGGCGAGGTGTGGATAGGCCGCAGGGAGCAGAAGATCGCAAACATTGCGCTTTAGGAGGGAAGGATATGGATCAAACAATGCTGCTGAATAGGGAAAGGTTCCTGAAGACGGAGTTCGGGGCGGCACTGGAGGAGCTGATCAGGGAGTGGGACAGTGCGCTGGAGACAAGAGAGGATGAAAACGGGGTGCGGCACATACTTCTGGACGGGAGTAGGAGAAACATCCGTGAGCGGTGTCTGGCACAGTGGGAGGTCTACCAGCTGGCTATGAAGCAGTTCTACGGGATCGAGTTCCATTTCACCCGGACGGACGAGTATTTCGGGGTCTGTACGGAGGATGGGCAGGACTGGCTGCTGAAGGTGGATCGGAATCTTGCATTACAGAGAATGCCAGCTATGGAGTGCGGCACAGATATTTCGGATATTGTTGAATACTGTTGTCGAAGATACAGCATATAGTCGAAACCGGCGCAGGCCGGTCATGCAGGGTTAGCCTCCTGCATCTGAAGATGACAGGCTGTAAGGTGGTGGTGAGATGGGGCAGATGCTTACCGTAAAGCAGGTGGCAGAGGTCAAAGAATGTAGTGCCAGATGTATCCAGCAGGGAATCAAAAGCGGAAAGGTTCAGGCAATAGAGGTTATGAATGACAAGAATCGCAGGACTTATTTAATCCCTCTGGATGCACTGGACGAGTCCCTGCAGCAGAAATGGTACCAGATGGTGAGCGAGAGGCCGCCGGACGGCGCAGGGCCAAAGGAGGAGGGAGCCGAAGGGGATGCCATCGATCGGTTTTCGGAGTCGGAGCGTCAGGAGATCGACTTCTGGATCGGGCTGGTGGAGCAGTGGCAGCAGTACCGCATGAAGCCGGGGGTCACCAGCAGGGCGGAGGTGGACGAGAAGTTTGTGGCGTTCTGCAGGCTGGAGTATCCCGATAGGCAGATCTCCGTGGACATCCTATACCGCAAGTGGAAGGCCGTCAGGGAGGACGACCTCTCGGGGCTGATCGACAAGCGGGGGAAGTGGAAGAAGGGAACCAGCAGCATAGACGACACGGTCTGGCAGGCGTTCCTCTACTACTATCTGGACGAGAGCCAGTACCCGATCCGAAAGTGTCTGGACTACACCAGAATGTGGGCACGAGAGAAGAGGCCAGACCTCTACCCAGACATTCCGAGCTACTCGGCATTCTACCGGAGGCTGGAGAGGGATCTGCCGGAAGGGGTGAAGGTGCTCGGCAGGGAGGGCCACAAGGCGTACAACGACCGCTGTGCGCCGTATATAAGGAGAGTCTATGACGGCATGGCGAGCAATGAGTGGTGGATCGCTGATAACCATACCTTTGACGTGATGGTGCGGGACAAGGCCGGAAATATCCATAGGCCATACCTGACTGCCTTCATGGATGCAAGGAGCGGCATATTCACCGGGTTCCACATCACATATAACCCATGCTCGGAGGCGACGCTGATAGCGCTCCGGAAGGGAATCAAGGACTATGGGATTCCGGACAATATCTATGTAGACAACGGACGTGAATTCCTGACCTTTGACATCGGAGGCCTGGGCCATCGGAAAAAGAAGCCAAAAGACGGGGCGGAGACATTCGAACCGCCGGGAGTGTTCAAGCGGCTGGGTATCAACATGACGAACGCCATAGTCCGGAACGCCAAGGCGAAGATCATTGAGAGGCGCTTCCTGGATGTGAAGAATTCCCTTTCAAGGCTGTTCGACACCTACACAGGGGGAACCGTGGTTGAAAAGCCGGAGCGGCTCAAGTACGTCCTGAAGAAGGGCGAGATTTACTCGGATGAGGAGTTCGGCGAATATGTGGAGATGGTTATCAAGTACTATTTCAACATGGAGCCCTACAACGGAGCCGTGGAGGCCGATAGGGGAAAGTGCAGGATGGACGTGTTCAAAGAGTATATGGGACTGAAAAGGACGGCCCCTGAGAAGGAGCTTAACCTGATGCTGATGCGCAGCTCCCGGCCCCAGAAGGTCACACGCAGGGGCGTCCACCTTGACATCAATGGCGGAAGGATTGACTTCTGGAACGATGACTTCATCCACTTGTATCTGGATAAGAAGGTTTATTACCGCTATGACCCGGATGACCTCAGCAGTGTCAGGATCTACGATCTGGAGGACCGGTACGTGATGACAGTGCCTGCGGACAACGAGGCGGTGCTCTCCTACGGTGCCAGCAGGGAGGATGTCAAGAACGCAATGGCGAAGACGAGGCGGCTGGAGCGGATCGCAAGGGAATACAAGGAGAATGCCGTGCTGGCCGAGGCCGACCGCATCACTGCCATGGAGCTGGTCATGAGGCAGGCGGAAAGGAACAAGGAGACATATGCCGGGAAGGCGGACCCTGCGGTGCTGGAGATACAGAGGGCGGACGAAGAGCCGCTGTACAAGAAAGTGGCGGGGGGAGCTGACCTGGACACCATGAACAAGAACGCAGCCAAAAGGCGGGGAGGTAATAAAGCATGAGCAGAGAGTACAGTGCGGAGCTTCAGGAGAGGGTGGAGCGGTACCTGAGGGAGAACAGCCTGAGCCAGGCGAAGGCAGCGCCGCTGATGGGCCTGAGCCAGGCGGTGCTGAGCGCATACCGCAACAGCAAGTATGACAAGGGCGACATTGGCGCAGTGGAGAGGAAGCTGGAGGAGTTCTTCCGGATCCAGGATGAGAAGCAGGAGAACGGGCGGAGGGCGGAGGCCTTCCAGAGCAGGGCCAGCGACGGGTACGTCAGGACCAGCATCTCCGAGGGGGCCTACAAGTGCATCCGGTACTGCCAGCTGGAGAAGGGGATCGTGGTCATAGACGGTGACGCAGGCATCGGCAAGACGAAGGCGGCGGCCAAGTTCTATAGGGACAACCCCAATACGACGGTGTATGTCAAGGCATCCCCCAGCACCGGCTCCACGAGGAGCCTGCTGAAGATGGTGGCGAAGACGCTCTCCCTGCAGGACAACCTGCGGACGGAGGAGCTGTCGGTGGCCATCCAGGATAAGTTGCGCCGGACGGACAGGGTCCTCATCATAGACGAGGCCCAGAACCTGAAGTTCCTCGCACTGGAGGAGATCAGGGGGTGGGTGGACGAGGACTTCCTGACCGGAAAGCCGGGGATCGGGATCGTGCTGATCGGGAACGTGGAGGTCTACAACAAGATGCTGGGCAGGCAGGAGGCCATCTTCGCCCAGCAGTTCAATCGGACGAGGCTCCACAGCCGCTACCGGACGCAGGACGTCACGAAGGAGGACGTGGAGCTGTTCTTCCCGGCGCTGCGGGAGAAAGGGATGCAGAGGGAGCTCGACTACCTGTACAGCATAAGCCACAGCAAATGGGGGATCAGGGGCATGGTCAACGTGTTCAACAACGCAGCCAACAACGAGGACGTCTCGTTTGCGGGACTGGAGAGGATGGCGGCCACCATGGGGATCCTGCTGATGGCTTGAGGGGCACCGCCCCTCCTAATGCAGCCGCCGGATGGTGATGGTCGCAAGCCCATGGGAATGCAGAGCGGGAGAGGAGGACATAGGAGAATGCAGATGCAGACAATGACAAAGAAAGTGACGAAGAGCGGCGCTGTCACACTGCCGAGGGGGATCCGGCAGGCGACGGGGCTCCTGCCGGGGGTGCCGGTGGACGTGGAGGCGGACGGTGAGGGGATCCGGATCTCGAAGCACGTCCCAGCGTGCTCGCTCTGCGGGAGCGTCGAGGAAGTGGCATGGGTCATGGGGATGGAGATCTGCGGGAGATGCGCAGGGCTGATAGGGGAGGTGTTCGACGGTGACGGAAGAAGAAAAGCGGCAGAGTGACGAGGTCAGGGAGAAGGCGGACCGGCTGGCGGAGCTTGCGGCACAGCAGGAGGCCCTGAAGAAGGAGGCGGATGCGATCAAGGCATGGTTCGAGGCGAGGGCCACGGACGACCTGAAAGACACGAAGTCGAAGACGGTGGAATACTGGGGCAGCAGGAACGCGAAGGTCACGGTCGGGATGAGCAGCACCGTGAAGCCAGTCTCCCTCACCATGATGTTCCTCGGCGAGTACACCGAGGGGAGCCTCGACGAGACGATCCGGGGCATCACCGGGGACGAGAAGATCCAGCGGGTGCTCAGGAAGAAGCTGAAGGGGAAGTACGGCAGGGACACGGAGACGCTGGTGAAGCTGGCAGGGCTCCCCGAGAAAGAGGCAAGCGACTGGGCCTATCTGGTGGCGGAGGTGGTCAACTGGGAGTGGATCGTCCAGGTGCTGAAGGCGGCCGGGTGGGGCGGCACCCCGCAGGAGGCCATCGACATCATCAACAGCGCCATCATAGTGGACGAGGGGCTGAAGGTGTCCGTGGAGGCCGAGAGGACGGAATGAGGGGAGGAGGGACGGATGAGAGGGATAGAGCAGGCCCAGATCAGGAAGATATACGCCATCGGGAGCGCACTGGGCATAGTGGAGCCCGGGAGCAGCTGCGACGGGCTCCATGCCCTCGTGGGCAGCGTTGCGGGGAAGGACTCCGTCAGGGCACTCTCCCATAGGGAGGCCGGGGAGGTGATCGCCAGACTGGAGGCGCTGCAGGGCAGGCCCAGCCCTCGGCCGAAGACCCCGGAAAAGCGGGCATGCCAGAGCAGGCCGGGGGGAGTCACCCCCGGCCAGCAGAAGAAGGTGTGGGCGCTGATGTACGAGCTTAAGGCCCATGACGGCACCCCGAACTCGGTGTCGCTGGGCGACAGGCTCTGCGCTGTTATCAAGAAGGAGCTGAAGCTCGATGCCGCAGCGAGGGATCCGTTCGCATGGCTGAGCTACCAGCAGGGGAACAGGCTGATCGAGATGCTGAAGAGGTACGCTGCGAGCGCTAAGAAGAAAGGCGGCGATGTGGGTGGAACTGAAGTTTGACGACCTGAGGGACGAGCAGAAAATGATTGCCGAGGCGATAGGGATGGAATCGTATCTTGCGCTTGCCAGAAAGTTCGGCGGAACATCCATATATATTGCCAAGGCAGAGGAGATACAGCGCAGGATGGATAGGGACAAGAAGATCAGGGAGGAATTCAACGGAAACAATTATTCGCAGCTCGCAATGAAGTACGGCCTGACGGAGGTATGGATTCGGAACATAGTGCTGGAGAAGGCGATGGAGATCAAAAGGAAACCCCTTGAAGGTCAGCTGGATCTTAAGGATTTCCTATAGAAAAGAATTAAAGTGCTTTATATGTACTGGTTAAGAAAAGAAAGATACACTTGCATTGATAGACAGGTGTATCTTTTTTTATGGGGTGATGCAATGAACGAGTGGATAGTGACGACGGCAATTATGTTAGGGATCGGAGCGATCACATATTTCCTGAAGAGAACCATGAATCAGGTGGATAGGCATGGGGAGATGATCCAAAAAATTGAAGGGGAGATGGTCACAGAGACAGATCTGAAAGAGACCATCGAGGAACTTAAGAAGTTATCAGTATTAAGATCAATTCCAACATGCCCATGAGTAGCTTTGGC
>CANOFQ010000203.1 GCA_947565325.1 uncultured bacterium | reverse complement strand
GGGCCCTACCTGCAGCATGTTCACGTCATGGTTGGCCTCCAGCAGCAGTGCGTCCATGCCCTTGAGACATTCTACGGTATAGTCATTATAGACCCCTAAGTCCGTACAGACGGCCACCCTTTTCCTGCCGTAGGAAATCCTATAGGCCACGGGACAGGCGGAGTCATGGGAGATCCGCATAGGATTGACGGTCAGATCCTTCAGTATGAACTTTACGTCCTCCTTCACCTCATGGAACAGCCCTTCGTCCACGCTTCCAAGCCCTGCGCAGGATTTCATGGCTCTGATGGTTCCCGCCGTTGCGTAGATGGGAATCTCGTACTTTCTGGCCATGATGCCCAGACCCTGTATATGGTCCGCATGTTCATGGGTGATCAAAATTCCGTCTATATCCCTTCCGGTGAGCCCCAGCTCCCGCAGCCCGCCTTCCGTCTTCTTACCGCTGATGCCCACGTCCACAAGCAGATGCGTGGCCTCCGATCCCACATAGATACAATTGCCGCTGCTTCCGCTTGCAATACTACATAATCTCATGTCACATTCTCTTTTCCTTTATTGTTTTGTTCATCCGTCCTGCTTCTTATAGGCCTCAGCTGTCCTGACCGATCCGCCGTTTGGACTGATTCGCCTTGCTGTCCTGAACCATTTGCCGTTTTAGCTGGTTCGGGCTTGCCGTCCTGACCCATCCGCTCCCCGCATTCCCGGCACTGCCATCCGACCCGCCGGCCTGCTTTGGCCCATCTGTTCTGATTGCCCTGCCTCTTCCCCGGCCGCTCTCTACGGCATCCGGGCATACCCCTGCAGCCTCTCGTCGATCTGCCTATAGCTGTCTGACAAGGCTCTGCTGTTGTCTATCACGAAGTCGCAGCTCTCTCTGAAACGCTCCTCCGTCAGCTGGCTGGACATGATCCGGGAGATTTTCTCCTGACTGTAGCCCCTGCTTCTCCCCAGGCGCTCCCGGCGGACGGCCTCATCCGCATAAACATACCACATTTCGTCCACCAGCGCAAGATATCCCCCCTCGATCAGCAGCGCAGCCTCCACGAAAAACAGCTCTGCCCAGCCAGAGGCCTTCGCCTGCTCCAGCCGCTCCAGAAGAAACTCCTTCACCGCAGGGTGGATAATGCCGTTCACCTGCGCCAAAAGGGCAGGATCCCCGAAGATCCTGTCCGCCATCCGTGCCTTGTCGATCTGTCCGTCCGCACCCGTCACGTCCCGGCCCAGCAGGCCCAGCAGCGCCTCATAGGCCTTCGTCCCCGGCTGCTTCACCAGATGGGCCACCTCATCCGCCAGATAAATCTCACATTTGTAATGCTTCCGTATATACCCCAGAATCTCGGACTTGCCCGCTCCCACGCCCCCCGTGATCCCGATGAACCGCATTGCCCTTGCCATAGATATATTCTCACTTTGCCTCATACCAGTTGTCTCCCGTATGCAGGTCCACCTCCAGAGAAACCGCCAGATCCGCTGCGGATTTCATGTTTTCCTCAAGGATCCGCCGCACTTGCGCCTCTTCCTCCCGGTATGTTTCTATGACAAGTTCATCATGAACCTGCAGGATCAGTCTGGATTTCAGGTTCTGCTCCCGCAGCGCCCTCCACACCTTTATCATGGCGATCTTGATGATGTCCGCCGCCGTCCCCTGTATGGGAGAATTCATGGCCACCCGCTCCCCGAAGGAACGGGTCATGTGGTTGGAGGACTCCAGCTCCGGCACGGGACGCCTCCTGCCGAACAGCGTGGACACATATTTCTTTTCCTTTGCATCCTGCACCAGCGTGTCCAGAAAGACCTTCACCTGCGGATAGGTGGCGAAATACTGTTCGATGTATTCTGCCGCCTCCTTTCTGCTGATGCTCAGGTCCTGACTCAGGCCGAAGGAGCTGATGCCGTAGACGATGCCGAAATTCACCGCCTTGGCGTTCCTGCGCTGCAGGTCCGTGACCTCCTCGAAGGGCGTATGGAACACCTGCGAGGCCGTGATGCGGTGGATGTCCTGCTCCATCCGGTAGGCCTCTATGAGCTTCTGGTCCCCGGACATATGGGCCAGCACCCGCAGCTCGATCTGGGAATAGTCCGCATCCATGAATTCGCAGCCGTCCTTTGGCACGAACACCTCGCGGATGCGCCTGCCCAGCTCCATGCGCATGGGAATGTTCTGCAGGTTCGGCTCCGTGGAGCTGATGCGCCCGGTGGCCGTGATGGTCTGGTTGAAATTGGTGTGGATCCGCTGGTCCTCCCCGATGTAGACGGCCAGTCCGTCCGCATAGGTGGATTTCAGCTTGGTCAGCCCCCTGTATTCCAGAATGTCCTTCACGATGGGATGCTCCTCCGCCAGCTTCTCCAGCACATCCGCCGCCGTGGAATATCCCGTCTTCGTCTTCTTCCCTCCGGGCAGCTTCATGGATTCAAACAGTACCTCCCCCAGCTGTTTCGGGGAATTGATGTTGAACTCCGTTCCCGCCTGCTGGTGGATGGATTTTTCCAGCTCCCCAATCCGCTCCACCAGAGCGTCCCCGTAAAGCTTCAGCTCCTCCCGGCGCACCTCCACGCCCTCCCGCTCCATGTGGTAGAGCACAAGGGACAGGGGCATCTCCATGTCAGCCATCAGTCTGTCCATGCCCGCATCCTTAAGCTTCCTCTCCAATACGGGCCGGGCCCTCTCCGCAACGAAAGCCCCCAGACAGCAGTACTCCGCAAAGCCCTCCGGAGAGGCCTCTCTTGCCTCCCCCAGAGAGCGGGCCTTGTCAAAAAGCTCCTTCCAGCCGGGGATCTGCAGCCCCAGATGCTCCTGTGCTATGGTCTCGCAGTCATAGTCGCTTTTCAGGGGATTCAGCAGATAGGCCCCGATGAGGATATCGAAATACCTGTCCGTGCTGTCCTGCGCAAGGAAACGGTACTGCCTCTTGATGTCAAAGGCGGAGATCTCCGCCCTCGCAGAAAGCTCCTGCACCGCCTTTGCCAGCAGGGCCTCGTCCTCATCCTCCTCCAGAAGCTCTCCTCCGAAAAAGGACATCTGCACATTCTCCTGCGCAGGGGTCAGCCACACTGCCGTCTCCTTCCCGTCCGCCAGCGCCGCCCCCAAGAGCCTTCCGCCCTCCGAGGCAAGGAACAGTCCCACCTTCTGGCCGTTTTTCACCTTCCTGCATCTGGCGATAAAGGCCTTCTGGCTCTCCGCCCTGTGAAATGTGCTCCGCACCTCCTCCAGACTGGAGCCCGACACTGCGCTGTCCGCCTCGAAGCGGCCCAGTATGTTCTTGAACTCCAGCTCCTTGAACAGGCTGTAGGCCTCCTTCGTGTAGAAGCCCTCCGCCCTTGCGGCCTCATAGTCCAGGCTTACGTCACTGTCGGTCTTTATGGTCACCAGCGTTCTGCTCAGGTCCGCCAGCTCACGGTTTTCCTTTAAGGACTCCCGGATGCTCTTTTTGGAGAGCTCCTCCACATGGGCATAGATATTCTCCATGGAGCCGTACTGCACCATCAGCTCCGTTGCGGTCTTCTGTCCCACCTTGGGCACACCCGGCACATTGTCGGAGGAATCCCCCATCAGGGCCTTCAGGTCGATGAACTGCTCAGGCGTGACCTGATAGACCCGCACCACGTCCTCCGGATAATAGTCCTCTATCTCAGTCCGGCCCATCTTTGTCTTGGGAATCCTGATCATGATATGCTGGTCGGCGATCTGCAGCAGATCCCTGTCCCCGGATACAAGGGCCACCCGGATGCCGTCAGCCTCCGCTCTCTTGGCCAGAGTGCCCAGAATGTCGTCCGCCTCCAGCCCGGGCCGCTCCACGATGACGATACCCATGGCCTTCAGTACGTCCTTCATCACCGGCACCTGCTGACGCAGCTCCTCCGGCATTGGCTTCCTCGTCCCCTTGTACGCCTCGTACATCTGGTGGCGGAAGGTAGGGGCATGCACGTCAAATGCTACCGCAAGGTAATCCGGCTTCTCCTCCTCCAGAATCTTGAACATGATATTCAGGAAACCGTATACCGCATTGGTATGCAGTCCCTTGGCATTGGTCAGATCCGGCACGCCGTAGAACGCTCTGTTCAGGATACTGTGCCCGTCGATCAGAACCAGCTTTCTGTCCCATCTGCAATCCTTCTCATTCATGGATGATACCGCCCTTATTTTCTGATTGATCTATCACATTTTTAAGGTACTTCCCGTCACGGACCTTCTGTTCACAGAATTTGTCTGTTCACAAGCTTTTTCTATTCACAAATTTGTCTGTTCACAAGCTTTTTCTATTCACACACTCACACACTTTTCTGTTCACAAGCCTTTTCTATTCACGGACTTTTTCTGCCCCCGTCTATTTCCACCGCCCGCCTCTGCCCGGCAAAACGGCGGTGTGAGGGACGTCTCGCACCTCACAACAATATCCACACAAGGATCCCCGCCAGCAGGCAGACGGCCGTCACCTCCAGCGCCAGACCAAGAGACAGAAAGCCGTCATTGAACCTGATCTTCTTCTTAGAATCCAGCAGATGCTGTTCCAGCTCAGCCTGAAGGTCGAAGGCGTTTCCGTCCTCCAGTCTCTGGATGCCCTCTGAGACCAGAAACCGGATCTCCAGCTCCTCCCTGCATTCGGCACACTTCTCCCTATGGGCAAGGAAACGTTTCAGAGAGGGGTAGTCCATTCTCTCTGCGATAAAATCAGGAATCAGCTTCTCAAAGCTCTTGCAGTCCATATCCTCCTTCTCGGCCCACAGCTCCAAATGTCTCACCCCCATTTCAAAGCCATCTGACACCACGGTTCCCGGAAGCGTCAGGCCCCCTGCCGTTTCTTTCCGGTTTCGCTGCCCTGGCCGGCCCTAAGCCTCCAGAGCCTGTGCGATGTCCGCTATCAGATCTTCCTTGTCCTCTATGCCGCAGCTGATCCGAATCAGCTCCCCGGGCACCCCCGCCTCCTTCAGCTGCTCGTCCGTCATCTGCCTATGGGTACTGGAAGCGGGATTCAGACAGCAGGTGCGGGCATCCGCCACATGGGTCTCGATGGCCGCCAGCCTCAGACTCTTCATGAACTGGCCAGCTGCATCCCTGCCGCCCTTCAGGCCGAAGGACACCACGCCGCAGCTGCCGTTCGGAAGATACTTCCTTGCCAGATCATGATACTTGTCCCCGGGCAGGCCGCAATAGTTCACATAGGCCACCTTCGGGTGCCCTGACAGGAACTCTGCCACCGCAAGACCGTTCTCACAGTGACGCTTCATGCGCACATGCAGGCTCTCAAGGCCCAGATTCAGCAAGAATGCATGCTGGGGGCTCTGGATGGAACCGAAATCCCGCATCAGCTGTGCGGTGCATTTTGTGATGAATGCCCCCTCTTTTCCGAATTTCTCCGCATAAGTGATCCCATGATAGCTGTCGTCAGGGGTACACAGCCCGGGATATTTGTCCTTATGTGCCATCCAGTCGAATCTGCCGCTGTCAACGATGGCGCCTCCTACCGCTGCGCCGTGGCCGTCCATATACTTCGTGGTGGAATGAGTCACGAGATCCGCCCCCCACTCAAAAGGACGGCAGTTGACAGGCGTCGCAAAGGTATTGTCCACGATGAGAGGCACCCCATGGGCATGGGCACATCTTGCAAACTTCTCGATATCCAGCACTGTCAGGGCAGGATTTGCGATGGTCTCTCCAAACATGGCCCTGGTGTTCTCCTGAAACGCCGCATCCAGCTCCTCCTCGGAGGCATCAGGGCTTACAAACGTCACATCGATCCCCATTCTCTTCATGGTGACGGAAATCAGGTTGAATGTGCCGCCATAGATGGTGCTGGATGCCACGATATGATCGCCGCAGCTGCATATATTGAACAGCGCATAAAAATTCGCCGCCTGACCGCTGCTGGTAAGCATCCCGGCGGTCCCTCCCTCCAGCTGCGCTATCTTCGCCGCCACATAGTCATTCGTAGGATTCTGGAGCCTCGTATAAAAATAGCCGCTTGCCTCCAGATCAAAGAGCTTCCCCATATCCTCACTGGTGTCATACTTAAAGGTAGTGCTCTGAACAATGGGAATCTGGCGGGGTTCCCCGTTCCCCGGCGTGTATCCGCCCTGTACGCAAATGCTGTCGATCTTCATCCTGTTCTCCCTCCTGCCCCTTTCATGCGGGCAACTGCTCCTCTCACAAGTATATCTGTTCCGATACATAAATTCAACCGCTTCTTTTCTCCGGCATCAGCCCTTCAGCCAGTTTCTGAGCGGATTCACTGCCTTCGCCTGCCCCATGATATCCTCTCTGTTGAACCGCAGATAGTTCTCCAGCTTCTGCACCTCCTCATCGGAAAATCCATGAGATTTCTCTATGACTCCCTCCGGCAGAAGACCGTCCGCATAGTCTCTTCCCCGCAGGAACGAAACCCGCACCAGCTTCCTGCCGTCCTTTTCCACCACGCCCGATATCAGCATATTGACTTCGCCCACCTGCAGCCCTCCTTGGATATTCCTTCCTCCATGGACATTCCTTCCTCCATGGACATTCCTTTCTCCATTCTACAAAAAAATCGTGCACAAACGCTTCGTCTGTGCACGAATCATCCTCCGGCCATCAGTGTCTCTATGGCTTCTGATAATAAAGAGAATGCTTTTTCTCAAAGCCTATGTCCCTGAAATTGATGATCTGTTCTGCACTGCCGATGAAAAGCACACCTCCGCTGGCAAGAGATCTGAAATACTTTCGAAAAACCGTCTCCTTCGCTTCC
>CANOFQ010000202.1 GCA_947565325.1 uncultured bacterium | reverse complement strand
TATTCATATTGTCGGAGGCCGAGGAGATGAACAGCACCGGCACATCGGAAATCCGACGGATCTCGCTGCACCAGTGGTATCCATTGTAGAACGGCAGCATCACGTCCATCAGTACCATATGGGGATCGTATTCCACAAAAGCCGGAATGACATTTCTGAAATCACTGACGCACCTGCATTCATTCCCCCATGCCTCAATCTTCTTTTTCATGGCCTCAGCCATGGACAGATCATCCTCCACGATCATAATCCGATACATCGCAATATCCCTCCCTGATACATTTCTGAAACTGCTTCCCCTTTTCCGTCTTGTTTCGCACTCGGCAAATAATCTTTTTATTCCTATCGTCTACTATAACACTGCGTCAGCGCAAAAGACAATTCCAAAAAAATGTGACATAAGAGCAAGTAAATTTACCTGACATAGGGGCAGGTAAATTTATCTTGTAAATAGCAGAAGCATATTTTATAATCAAGTGTGGAGGTCAGCTGCCATGTTCATACGACCGGCCGAAAGCGGCGACTTTGAAGCGATTTTGTCCATATATGCATATGCCCGGGAACAGATGCGCCACCACGGCAACCCGAGGCAATGGGGAGACGACAGACCCTCCCCTGAAACCGTTCAAAAAGACATAGACAAGGGACAAGCCTATATGATGTTCCATCAGGGCATCCTCTGCGGCGTGTTCGCATTCATTCTGGGAGAGGATCCCACCTATCTGAGAATCGAGGAGGGCGCATGGCCAAACCAGGAGCCCTATGGAACCCTGCACCGAATCGCAGGAAACGGACAGGGGCAGGGCATTCTGTCCCATGCGCTGGCATTCTGCGGGGAAAAAACAGACAATATCCGAATAGATACCCACGAAGACAACCGAATCATGCGGCATCTGTTGGAAAAATACGGCTTCCAGAGATGCGGATACATATATGTGGAAGACGGAACCAAAAGGATCGCCTATCAGAGGTGCGGACCGGCTGCGCAGAAGACGCAGCCCATGACTATACAGAAAAAGCTGCGGCAGCCGCCAGAGAACGGCGACGCATCGCAGCTGATCTTATGACCGTCTGTACCATGAAGCAGCTTCCTCCTGTCAGACCGGAGCCGCCGAACCGAACCGTCTGTCAGAGAGTTGATTACAGAGAAAACTCATGCGCCTTTATCTGCTCATACTGCTGCGGCGTTATGGTCAGAATCGTTCCATGCTTGAACCCATAGGGGAAGCTGAAGCGCTCGTCCGCTCTGACGAAGCGCCCGCTTTTCAGGGAGTCTGCCACGAAGGGAACATAGCCCTGCCCCTTTCCCGGCACCCCATAGTAATCCAGAAAGAGACACCACCTGCCGTCCTCCAGCCTCACTCTCCCAGATGCACCACCGACATTCCGAAGCTCACCGTATCCGCAGGATCCTTCAGTTCCTTTCCGGGCTTCCCGCCTGCGAACCTCCCCTCCTGCACCACGGTGACCGCAGGCGCATAAGGTTCCTTGTCCTGAAGCGACTTTCCCTCCAGCAGCGTCAAAGTAAAGGTGGCACTTCGCCCGTCTTCTGCGATCTGAAGATCCGTCAGGGCAAACACCGTTCCCGCCGCCGCAAGGGTCACGTCCGTAATCCTTTCGTTCTCGCCGGCCTGCACCGTAAAGACCTGAGAGACGGTGTTTCCGCCGGCTGCGTCCAGCTCCCCGGCCGCCGGCTCCACCACGGGCAGCTCATGCTCCGGCAGCGCCTCGTATACCGTCACCCTCACCGAGTCCTTTGCCTCCCCGTCCTGCAGGCTGAAGGCGCTGACCACCGCCGTGCCCGGAGCCTTTGCCTGAATGGTTCCGTCCTCGCCAACGGACACATTCGCCGCGCCCTCCGTCACCTCCCAGCGCACCTTGTTTCCCAGATTCAGCCCCTTCACCTGCGTCTTCCAGCTTTCCCCCTCCGTCAGCGCCTTCTCGTGGGTGAACAGCTCGATGCCATACTGGCTCCCGTCCGTGACATAGGGCTCCTGTGCAGTTCCCTGACCGCTTGTGAGTCTGGTGGAATGCTTCAGGTACAGCGCCGGAACCACGCCCACCGTCCCGTCATAGGCGTCCGCCGCCAGAACCAGCTCCGGGCTGTATACCATCCGCACACTGGCCCCGTCCGGCTTTGCGGAGGCTCCGTTATACTTCGGGTCATCCTCCGGGCTGCCGCTGCTGACTCTGGGGCTGCGCAGCCAGTAGCTCTCAAAGCCCTGATCCCTCTCGTGCTCCGCAGTTCTCTCCGCATAGGGGGAGGGCTGCTTTTCTATGGGAAAGCCTCCCTTGTACACAAGCTGATAGAATTCATAGATATCCAGTAGAAACACCTTTTCCGTGGAATAAAGATATTTTGCCTCATCATAGTTGGTCAGACAGCCCTCTATATCCCCCTCATAGCCGTGCAGCGGCGCCTCCGGATTCTCCACGGCGTCCCCCGTCTGGTTTACTTCGTCCATGAGCTGACGGTTTCTGGAGGAAAAAATCGCAGCTCTCTCTTCCTCCGTGAAGCCGTACAAGAATCCGGGCTCTCTGTCGTAGCTGTTCCAGCCGTCCTTCACCGTTCCCGATGTAGGGCCTCCGTCCTTGTCGTACTTTACATATTCCGTCTGACTGTTCAGCCAGGTTCTGAGGTCGCTGGCCGCCCAATAATTATTGCCGTAGTTCTTGTCCGTATTCGCCATCCAAAAAGCATTGTCGAATGCCATATAATCGATGATGTACTCCGAATACAGCAGCGGATCCCCGAAGGCGTTGCTGCCGATGACCCGCCATAGGATGGGCTCCCCCTGATAAGATCCAAAGGTAATATAGCTGCCTTGTTCCATGTCTCCTGCCAGACCGGCCGGCTGCCCTCCCTCTGCGAAATCCCCCTCCGGATTCTCGGGATTCCGGTTCCCTCCGGCGCCGCAGCCTATCACGCTGCAGACCGTCAGGCATAATGCCGCCGCTGCCGCCAGCTTCTTGCGTAAGCTCTCCTGCAATAACATTCTCCTATCCTCCTAAAGCTCCAGATTATTTGCCGTCACCGCTCTGCCCGGCAGATGAAGGCTGCTGTTTTTCAGGATACAGCCCTCTGCCATATAATAACTGCCCCCTCCTGCGGCGGATTCCGAGATAGTCAGGGCGGCATTCACCAGAGAGGTTCCTCTGGCCCGCAGGGACAATGTCCCCACGCCTTCCAAGTCTGCCTCCGGCGTCTGCCGGATCAGTTCCGTGTTTTCACCGGGCTCCAGATGGGCATCCCCGAACTCAAATGTGACATGTCCGTTGTTTTTTACGTCAAACAAGGCGCCGCTGGAATTGCTGCCGTCAAATCTGGCTCCCTCCGTGGCCGTGAATCTCTGGTCGCCCACTGCCTCCTGGGTGGTTCCCCCCTTATCAAAGGCAAAACAGACTCCATGCATTCCGCCGCCCCGGAACACCACATCCTTGGCTTCCACGTTCAGCCGACTGGACGCAGCCTCCGGATCCGCAAAGAAATGACAGTTCTCGAAATTGACTCTGCCGCACCTGACCAAGAAAACATTTCCCACATTGCGGAAGGTACAGTTCCTGAAGGTCAGCTCCCTGTCCACCTCGTACTTGCTGCCCCTGTGTCTTGTCAGATAGAATCCGTCCAGCAGATTGACGGTACAGCCCTCAATGATCGTAGCCCGTTTGGATATGGAGGAATCCTCCCCCAGACTCAGGGGCCCGTCCATCACACAGTTTCTCATGACAAGTCCGTCTACATTGGCCCAGACGGAGCCTCCGTTTGCACCGTATCTATCGATATTTCTGTAGACATAACAGTCCTCCAGCGTCATGTCCACCACCCGGTTCATCTTGTTCTGAAACACGACTCTGGGGGCAACGTGCTTCTTCACCAGAATCCTCTTGTGCCACCCTCCCCAGGTATGGGGTGCAGAGGTGCTCAGGGCGCTGTTTGCAAAGCTTAGGAATCCGGAATTCCCGATGTAGGTCAGGTCATGGTCGTACTGTCCGTGAGTGACGAAAGCGCCGTTTTCATCCCCGGTGCAGTGGCAGTTTTCCACCATGGAAAAGGCGCACCCGGTAAAATCGTTCAGATGGCGGACATTGTGGGCCCTGCAGTCCACCACATGCCCGTACAGGCATCCGATCTGCTGAACCATATAGCCCGTGCCGCCCATCTTCACCTCCTCCGGGTTGATGAGCTCGCAGTTTCTGATCTCATAGGTGGTACAATACCTCCTGATGTCCAGCGGCCAGAAGACCTTCCGGGCCTCAAGGTTCTCCACATTGCAGTCCACGCAGAACTCATGGGCCACCGGGCTGGTTCCCGTCACATCGGAATGCCCCTGCCCCTCAAACTTCAGATTTCTCACATTCACATGAAAGACCGGCCGGATTCGCTGGTATGTGATCTGCCTTCCCGTGGCCAGAGGCCATGCGTTGAGGTAATTGACGCCGATGTATTCCTTGTCCCCCAGCCCATTGCCCACCTTGGTCACCATGACCAGCTTCATCAGCTCGATATCGCTGCTGCCCCCTCCTATGGGCATCCTGCCCTCCACCCCTTCCTCCTGAGGACGAGGGTCGGACTGCACGAAATACCATTGATTTTCCGCAAAGCCGCTGTTGTCCCCCACATATAGGTAATCGGAGTCCTCGCCGAAGAGAGCCGGCTCAAAGAAGCCGCTGGCGTCCTTTTTCTTGGGCAGCGTCACCGTCAGAGGCTCTCCCACCGTCTCTCCCTGAAAGAACATCATGGCCGCAAAGGGATTGTCCCTTCCCGCATTTTCCGCACCGTAGGTATACATGGTGAAATTGTGAAAGTCCAGATCTAGATTGCTTCTGTGGAATATATGGCGTCTGCGCATCAATAGGTCGCTGTCCGCCTCGATGCGGTGAAAGCTTTCGTCCCCCACCAGCGCATCCAGCGCATCATCCGCCTGCCTGCGGGCATCGAAGATTCCGAACCACCCGAATCTTCCCACCCCGTCATGAACCACATGCCAGGCCCCGCCCCCCGCTGCGGGACGGTGTACCGTGCCTCCGTTGTCTTCTGCGGTGCTGCCCTCGAAGTAGACCACTCTCTTGGCCCCCATGTCCCCCGGCCTTTCATAGCCCAGCACCTGCACCATGGCGCCGCTCTTCATGCCGGTCATCGCCTTCAGCTCCTTCACGTCGGCCACCACGGAGGTCTCCCTTGTGCCGGAAAAGCTCTCCCCCGGATACTGCCCCTTGCCCGTGGTTCCGGCGGCCTGAGCCGTCAGCGCACCCTTTGGCAGAAGGGAGGCGCAGGCCACTGCCAGCCCTCCCATTCCCAGCGCCTTCAGGACCTGCCGGCGTTCCGTGTCCTTTGTTTGCTCCCGTTTCATTTCCCTTCGTACCTCCTCGTTTCTTTTCCGTATCCTTATGTCTTTCATTCTAAGCTTTTATTCTGGGGTCTCCTTCCGGACTTCCATTCCGGACGTTCATTCCGGGCTTTCACTCTGCGCTTTTATTCCGGGCTTTCACTCTGAGCTTTCATTTCAGCTTTTATTCCGGACGTTCATTCCGGACTTCCATTCCGGACGCTCACTCTGAGCTTTCATTCTAAACGTGCGGTTTCCTTGTGCACCTTCCTTCGGTACACCAGCCAGGAGCATCCGATGCTCGCCTCGTAGAGGGTCAATAAAGGCAGGATCAACAGAAAATCCGAGATAAAGTCCGGCGGCGTCACGGTCACGCCCAGCACCACCAAAGCAAAATAGGCTCCTCTGCGCACCTTCTTCATATGGGCCGGCTGCAGAATGCCCAGCTTGGTAAGAAACATCGCCGCTACTGGCATCTCGAACAGCAATCCCATGATCACTACGATATTGCTCATGAAAGAAAAATAATCCGCAATTCCGTAGGTCACTTCCAGCCCCATATTTCCGGCAACTCCTGCCGTAAAGAAAAAGGCGATCCGAAATACCACCAGATATCCGAACAGAATTCCCACTGCCAGCAGCAGCGTTCCAAAAGGTATATAGAACAGCGCCGCCCGTCTCTCGGCTCTGGTCAGCCCCGGTCTGGCGAACAGCCATAGCTGAAGCCCCAGAAAAGGCAGAGTGACCAAAAGAGCCAGAATGCCGGCCACCTGCATGTACACCTGAACGGAATCCCAGGGCGAAAAGGCATGGAGCTCCAGATCGGCCGCAGGCCCTATTCTTTTCAGGAACGCAAACACCGGCTTCGCCCAAATCATTCCCAGCACTAAGGATGCCGCAAATACCCCAAGGCATGCCGCCAGCCTGCGCCGAAGCTCCCTCAGATGGGAGCCCGGAATGCGCATCCACTGCTGCAGCTGTTCCAGCGCCTCCCACTGAACAGACGAATCATCCATACGCCCTTTCCTCCCCATGCCCACCTTCTATTTTTCCCCGGCAGCTTCCCCCTCCTGCAGCTCCTCCGTAATCTCCCGGCTGGCCTTCTTAAATTCCCGCATGGTTTTCCCGATGCTGGCTCCCAGCTCGGGAAGCTTCTTCGGGCCGAACAGCAAGACCGCTACCAGTAAAATAATAATCAATCCGGGTGTGCCAATTCCACTCATCCTGTTACCTCTCTTTCTCGTCTTCTCATCCTTTTGTTCCTTTGGCTTCGATACTTTTGTTTCATGTGCTTCGATCCTTTTGTTTCGTGTGTACAAGGCTTCAGAAGGCCTCTCCCACCCTGCCTCACATCCAATTAATCTTACGTCCTTTTCCTCTATGAAATGGTAAAATGCT
>CANOFQ010000201.1 GCA_947565325.1 uncultured bacterium | reverse complement strand
GCTCTCCTCCGTCATGGAGCGGTCGCAGTCATTTCCCACATGGTCCGATTCCTCCTCCGCATCCACCAAAAACTTGATCGGATGGGAATCATAGCCCAGGGAATTCAGAGCCTTCACCGCGTACAGCGCGATGATCAGTCCTCCCTTCATATCCAGCACGCCTGGACCGTAGATCAGCCCGTCCTCGACCCGGCACGGGTTCTCCTGCCCAAAGGCCCCCTTATAATGCACCGTATCTATATGCCCGGAAAACATCACCGGCTTTCCCGGACGGTCCATTCCAAGCTCTCCGATCAGAATGCCGGCCCGATCCTCGGCCACCTCCCTCTCAGCAGCCCAGATGTCCTCCTTCAGTATCAGTCTGGTGCTGAAAAGATAGACCGTCAGCCTATCCTTCTGCTTTGTGGCGGACACCCTCTCCACCTTGGTCTGCGCCAGCTTGTCATGCAGCACCCCC
The DNA here is from genome assembly GCA_947565325.1 of uncultured bacterium. Taxonomy (GTDB): domain Bacteria; phylum Bacillota; class Clostridia; order Lachnospirales; family Lachnospiraceae; genus Acetatifactor. The sequence goes on along the minus strand of CANOFQ010000201.1, from coordinate 6,318 downwards.
TTTATCTCGAGGGTGGGAAATACATCAAAAAAAGGTTTCTGATTCGTCGTCATCTCCAATTATCCAGCTCTTCCTTTAAAGCTCCCAGAAGCTGCTCCTCCGGCATTTTGCGCAGTATCTCTCCCTTTTTGAACAGCAGTCCCTCTCCGTCGCCTCCGGCGATGCCCAGATCCGCCTCTCTGGCCTCCCCCGGCCCGTTCACGGCACAGCCCATGACGGCCACCTTGATATCCAGCGGATAATCCTCCACAAGCCGCTCCACCTTCGCCGCAAGGCCGATGAGATCGATCTTCGTCCTGCCGCAGGTGGGACAGGACACCACCTCGATGCCGCCTCTGCGCAGCCCCAGCGTGCGCAGGATCAGCCTCGCCGCCCTGATCTCCTCCACCGGATCCCCTGTGAGGGATACCCGGATCGTGTCTCCGATGCCCTGATGCAGAATCAGCCCCAGTCCGATGGCGGACTTGATATTCCCGCTGCGCACCGTGCCCGCCTCCGTGATTCCGACATGGAGCGGATAACAGGTCTTCCGGGCCAGCAGCTCATGAGCCTCCACGCACATGAGGACATCCGAAGACTTAATGCTGATCACAATATTGTCGTATCCCATGTCCTCGATTATATGTACCTTGTCCAGTGCGCTCTCCACGATTCCTTGGGCCGTGACGCCTCCGTCCCGCTCCACCAGCTGCCGCTCCAGAGAGCCGCTGTTCACACCGATGCGGATGGGCACGTCCAGCGACTTCGCCGCATCCACCACAGCCCTCACCTTTTCCGGGCTTCCGATGTTGCCGGGATTGATCCGGATCTTGTCAGCGCCGTGCTCCATTGCCGCAATGGCCATCTTGTAATCAAAGTGGATATCTGCCACAAGGGGAATGTGAATCCGCTTTTTAATTTCCTCCAGCGCCACTGCAGCAGCCATATCCGGCACCGTGCAGCGTATGATCTCACAGCCTGCCCGCTCCAGCTCCAGAATCTGGGCCACCGTGGCCTCCACATCCTCCGTCCGTGTGTTCGTCATGGACTGGATCAGGATCGGATTTCCTCCGCCGATCTTCCTGTCCCCTATCCGCACCTCTCTTGTTCCGTCCCTATGCATGTGCGCCTCCCTATCTCTCCCGGTACAATGTCTGCTTTCTCGATCCGTTCGCTGCTTCCTCGGTCCGTTCGTTGTTTCTCTCGGTCTGTTTCCCGGTCCACTCGATCCGCTTTCCAGTTCCCTCGGTCTGTTTCCCGGTCCCCTCGATCCGTTCCCTGATGCCATTATAATCCATCCGCCCCGAATAATCCACCAAAACCTCTCTCTTCTTTTCAGAATATTTTTTCCGAGTGCATATTTTTCCGATCTTGTCCTTCATTTTTTATCCCATCAGACCACATGGCATCTTTATCCCTTCAGGCAGAAATGCCCCGGGCTGACCTGAACCGCAGCCCCCTCCATCGTAAGCCGCATCAGCCACGCCGAAAGAGGCTTGTCCTGATATGACCGGGGAAGCGCCCCCCTGATCTCGTCTATGGACTTGGGGGTAAAATCCAGCACCCGGCAGAGGGGCTCCAGCTCCTGGGGAAGCTTTTCCTCAGGAATCTTTTTCTCAGGAAACTTTCCCCTAGGAAACCCGCCGCCCTCCGATGTCTTTTCAGGCGAAGCCCTCCGGCAGCTCCCGGCCTGCGGCTTTCTTGTTTGGAAGTCTTTTTCCCGCTCCCAAAGCATACGGATCTCCTCCACAAACTCTTCCGGACTCAGCAGCATCCCTGCCCCCTGTCTGATCAAACGGTTACAGCCGTCACTGAGCCTGTCCGTCACCCGCCCCGGCACCACATAGACCTCCCTGCCCTGCTCCAGCGCCATGTCCACCGTGATCAGCGTGCCGCTCCTGGCTCTGGCCTCTATCACCACCACCGCATCCGCCAGCCCGCTGACGATACGGTTTCTGGGAGGAAAGTTCCTTGCATAGGCCGGTGTGCCTGATGGATAGGAGGAAAGCACCGCTCCCCTGTCCCGAAGCCTTTCGTACAGACTCTTGTTCCGGGCCGGGTAGCAGATATCAACGCCGCACCCCAGCACGCCGGCAGAATACCCTCCGGCCTCCAGCGCCGCCTCTTGGCTGATCCCGTCGATCCCCCTCGCCATGCCGCTGATCAGCTGCATACCGTTCCTGCCGAGAGCCTCCCCCAGACGTCTGGCCACATACTTTCCGTATTCAGAGCATTCTCTTGCGCCGATGACAGCCACCGCAGGGACACCCTCCTCCGGCAGACGCCCCCGGAAGAACAAGCCGTAAGGAGCATCCGGGATTTCCTTCAGCCGCCTTGGATACAGCGCATCCCCGACTGTCACCAGCTCTGTTCCTGCCTCCCGCATCCTATGGTACTCCTCCTTGGGCTTCCATCCGGCGGTATGTATTTTCAGGCGCTCCACCTGTTCCGGGGTCAGCGCTCTCCCCCAGCTTTTCGGGCCGGCAAAATATGCCGCCTCCGGGCCGCCGCAGAGCTCCGACAGCAGATGCATCTGCCGATTGCCCATATCGGGGCAGCTGCATAGCCAGCACGCATATATTCCTTCTCTTTCCCTCCATTCGTTTCGCTCCATACAGCCTTCCTTTCCATCTGCTTTACGCCCAGTACCCTCGGCGTTCTTCCTCTTCCGGCTTCCGCCGGCCTTCCCCTCTCCCCTTATCCTCAATACCCCCAGTATTCCAGTGACGGCCTATAAAAGGCCGCCTCCATCAGATGCTCTCTCCGGATCCGCTCCGCCCCGTCCAGATCCGCTATGGTTCTGGCCACCTTCAGAATACGGTGGTAAGCTCTGGCACTGAGCTGCAGAACCGAATACATCCGCTCCATGCAGCTCTGCTCCTCCGCTCCCAGACTGCAGTACCTCTCTATGGCACAGGCCTCGATGTCCCCGTTGAAACGGTATCCCGTTCCACGGAACCGAAGCCTCTGCAGCTCTCTGGCCTTTCCCACCCGCAGCCGGATGGCCTCGCTGCCCTCCTCCCTCCGGCTGCCCTTCAGCTTCTCATATTCCACTGCCTGCAGCTCTACGCAGAGATCTATTCTGTCCAAGATCGGCCCGGACACCCTGCCCATGTACCTTCTCACCTGATTTTCCGTGCAGCGGCAGCGGTTCTTATCCGGATAATAGCCGCATGGGCAGGGATTCATGGCACATACAAGCATAAAATCACTGGGGTAGGTCACATTGCCTCCCATCCGTGAAATATGCACCTTTCGCTCCTCAAGGGGTCCCCGCAGTGCATCCAGTGCGCCCCTCTGAAATTCCGGCAGCTCGTCCAGAAAAAGCACGCCCCGATGGGCCAGCGATATCACCCCCGGCTTCGGCACCGTGCTCCCGCCGATCAGTGCCGCCTGAGAGATGGTGTGGTGAGGACTTCTGTAAGGCCGTTCTGTCACCAGGGTTTCCCCTTCCTCCAGAAGACCTGCCACGCTGGCCACGGCAGTCACCTCAAGGCTCTCCTCCAGCCCAAGGGGCGGCAGAATGCCGGGGATCCGTTTTGCTATCATAGACTTGCCCGCCCCCGGCGGTCCCACCATCAGCAGATTGTGAAAGCCTGCAGCTGCGATCTCCGCTGCCCGTCTGGCCGTCTCCTGCCCCACCACGTCCCCGAAATCCGGTTTTTCCGCACTGTCGCCCGCAGCCGCCTCAAAAAGGCCGGCGGTGTCCACAAAGACAGCCGGCAGAAGCGCCTCCCTCTCCTTCCCCCCTGCCGTGAGAAAGTTCATGACCTCCAATATGCTGTCCGCCCCTCTCACCGTTATGCCCGGAATCACCGCCCCTTCTCTGGCGTTGGCCCTGGGCACGATGCATTGCCGGATCCCCTGCGCCGCAGCAGCCCGCACCGTGGGCAATACGCCCCGGATCATCTTCAGCTCGCCGTTCAGCCCCAGCTCCCCCAGAAACAGTATCCCCTCCCCTGCCCCCTCTGGTATGATCTCCAGCGCTTCCAGCAGGCCGACTGCAATAGGCAGATCAAAGGCCGTCCCCTCCTTTTTTCTGTCTGCAGGGGACAGATTCACCGTGATATGGCCGGGCGGCAGATGTATTCCTACATTTTTCAGGGCTACGGACACCCTCTCCCTAGACTCCCTGACCTCCTGGCTCAAAGAGCCCACCATGGAAAAAACGGGAAGACCTCTGGCCGCATCTACCTCCACGGAGACGAGATAGGCCGAGACTCCCTGCAGCGCACCGGAAAAAACCGTGCTGAACATAAGAATCCTCCTTCAAAGATTAAATTTATAACGCTGTTTTAACTTAGATTAGAATTATAACGTCACTTTAACTTAAAGACTTATAGACCGGAGTATAAATTGATGTTTTTCATGAATGAATCTACCTGATTCCAGAACATACTTGACCTTAGAATTTACTTGACCTTAAAATTGACTTGGCCTTAAAACTTCCTTGACCTTAAAATTGACTTGACTTTAAAACTTCCTTGACCTTAAAATTGACCTGACCTTAAAATCTACTTGACCTTAGAGCTTCCTTGACCTTAAAATCTACTTGACCATAGAACCCGCCTGACTTTAACCCCCCCATCTTTAAAGTTTCCCTTACGCTGGATCACGCTTAACTCTTAGATTTTGTCCGACGCACAATTGCCACAGATTGACTGACCCTCTCAAAGCTTTTGCCTGTCTATTTTTTTACCTTAACACACGCCGGCCGCAAATACAATAGAGAACATATTTTTGTCTATTGAAGCCAGAACCTATTATCGTCCATTCAAATTATTATCACTCATTCAGATCGGAACATATTTTCATCCATTCAAATTGAAACATAGTATCATCCATTCAGATCGGAACATATTTTCGTCTATTCAAATATCGTTAAATATGATACTATTCTGTTATAAATGGGTTAGGAGAATCGGCGCATGACATTAAAAGATTTGATCAGAAAACCACAAAGGCAGATCAGCCCCAGAACCTTGCTCATAGGGATCCTGACGGGAATCATGTGCATCGGGGCGATATTCTGCTGGGCCGTGCTCCGGGGGGCCGAAAGGGCACAGGCTGATTCTATCAGGGAGAATGCCGCCGTCTATTCCTCTCTGATGGATGAAAGGATATCCGTGGATCTCCATGGCTTCATGGATCTGAATCTGGATCCGTCGCTTGAATCCTCCCCCCTGAGTGATTTTTTCTACAGTCCGGTCTCTGTCAGCCAGTCCAGAGACTTTACTGATGTGCGGAAAAGCGCTGCAGAATGCGTGGATCTGGCTGACAATGTGGACGACCTGATCCTCTACCGCACCTCGGACAACACGCTGCTGTCCACTCTGAACGACTACTATCATTTTGCAAAGCTCAATCCCGCCTATCCTTACCTTATGAGCGCCCTCGCACAGACTGACGGAAGCGCTCCGTCCTTTATTCACTCCCAGAACGGAGCCATACTCTACTATTATCCCGTGCCCCATCAGGAGGGTGAACCAAAATCCGAAGGCCATGTCACCGACTGTGTGATAGCAATACTCCACAGATCCGAGGATTTTCTGGGCGTGGATATCTCGCTCTCTTCCTCTCTGGCTACCTTCGCCGTGCTGCGGGACGGGCAGGTGCTGTCTGTGGAGGGCCACAACCCGCTCTCCAAGGAGCTTGTGGCATCCGTTGCCAGTCTGGCCAGATCCACATCCGGCCTCTACACCTATGCCGGCACCGGCCTAGACGAATATTACTTCTACCTCCTGCAGTCCAGAGAAAGCGAACTGGAATACTGCTATTACGAGCCCGCCCTGAGGGGCCTTGCGCTGTTCCAGCGGGCCTTCTCCCCATGGAGCCGGCGGCTGCCGCTCTTCCTGCTTCTGGCGGCTGTTCTCGTCTGCCTCGTCCTGCTGGCCGCTTCCCGCAGCAAACCGGCCGACAGCCCTGGGGAGGAGCCCGTGCACTGCACGCCTGAAAACAGCTTCGGTACGCTGCCCAGCTTCAGCGGCATCATCATTGACTGCTACCGCAGCGGCGGCACTCCCTCCACCCCGGAGACCATGCAGCGGATCCATCGGATCATATGCGACAACTTTGCCTTTAACAAGCTGTCCTATCAGGCCTCCCTTCAGCACCATGCGGACTATCTGGAGTATTATATCAATTACAGCAACTACAATATGAGAGTTTTCTGCGACTCCCTGAAGATGAACCTCTTCAACGAGGTGCCCGAATGCTCTGTCAATATCTTCTACAGCAACGCCGTCCCCACCTTCCAGAAGATGGAGGATGATCTGTTCTATCTGCGCAAGCACTTACACTATAGTCTTGTCTTGGGATATGGAAAGCGGCTTTCCATCC
>CANOFQ010000200.1 GCA_947565325.1 uncultured bacterium | reverse complement strand
CGTTAGTGTAGGATGTGGCCGGACAGGAAGGCGGTCACGGCTACAAGAAAAGGCCATGGGATTTCCGGCCGGATCATAGGCCAAATTTATTTTGCATAGCCGGGAACTTTGTGCTAGTATAAGCATATCTGCCGCTGCCGTACAGCAGAGCAAGAGTAGACCGTGGCTATAGGCATTTGAACGCTGTGGGGGAGCTGTGCAGGGAAATATGGCTGGCAGGGAAAATCGGGACAGCATTGAAAGAACAATGACGGAGACCCTTCGGACAAGCTGCAGGGGTGTATCATAGGGAAAGCGGAGCGTTGAGAAGAGGGAAAAGTATGAAGACAGAACGAGGGACGAGCACGGCCGAAACAGAAAAGGAAAAGAAAGCGCCGGGAGCAGCGGAGACGGCAGGGAAAAGGCCACAGCTGGGCACAGCGGAAGTCTCAGAGGAAAAGTCCCAGACGGGCGCAGCGGAAGTCTCAGAGGAAAAGTCCCAGACGGGCGCAGCAGCAACGGACAAGAAGCGGATGGCGAATCTGGAGCTGCTGCGGTGCGTGGCCATGATGATGGTGGTCGTGCTGCACTATCTGGGAAAGGGAAATCTTCTGACTGACCTGACAGAGGAAAGTATCAGGGGGCCTCAGCTGGCGGCATGGCTTCTGGAGAGCTTCTGCATAGTGGCGGTGAACGTGTATATGTTCCTCAGCGGATATTTCCTGAGCAGGTCTTCCTTCCGGCCGGGCCGTCTGATTCAGCTTTGGCTTCAGATCTGGGTGTATTCGGTGGCGTTCGGCCTGGCAGGGGCCTTGTCGGGAGTTATGGCGGAAACGGAATTTGACATACATTATATTCTGACGCTGCTGTTCCCGGTTTCCATGGAACATTACTGGTTCATGACGGCCTATGTGTTTCTGTATCTGCTGCTGCCTCTGGCAGGGACGGCGGCGGAGAAGCTTACGAAGCGGCAGCTGCAGGTGACGGTGTCGTTCCTGCTGTTTGCCTTCTGTATCCTGAAGAGCATCCTGCCCGTCCGGCTGGAGACGGATAAGCAGGGCTATGACTGCATATGGTATCTGTGCGTGTTCCTGGCGGCGGCCTATGTGCGCAGGTTCGGTCTTCCCGTATTAAAGAAGGGAAGGAGCTGGCTGCTTCTGTACGCAGGGTGCTGTCTGGGGATTTTCGCAGGAACTATGGGGCTGCGGCAGGTGTATCTGCACACGGGCAGTCTGAAACGGATTATAAAGCTGTTTCTGGAATACAATCACATATTGCCGTTTCTGGGTGCGGTGGGGCTGTTCGGCGCTTTCAGCAGGATAAGGATAGGGGAAAGGACGGCCCGCTTCATCAATCGGATTGCGCCTTGTACGCTGGGCGTGTACCTGCTCCATGAGAACATCGGTCTCCGCTATACATGGCAGAGCTGGCTTGGGGCCGAAAGGGTGGCAGCGGGGATGGCGGAAAGTAATGTCTGGAGCGGAACGGCAGGCCTGCTTCTTGGCACGGCAGGGGCAGTGGCGGCAGTATTCATCTGCGGCATTCTCGTAGAGACGGGGCGGCAGAAGGTGTTCTGCGTGCTGCACAAGGGACTTTTGGGGATTCCGCCTTACCGCAGGCTGGCGGAAAAGGTCAGGGCCGTGGACGGGGCATTTCGGCGGCAGTGACAGGAGCGGTATTTGCGTGTGGACAATAGTCAGGCAAGGGCGAAGAAGACGCATGTACAAGGATGAAGATAAGCACATGAAAAAGGACAGGGACAAGAAAAAGATCAGGAATTTGGCAGGGGAGGGTATAGCGCTGACGCTTCTGCTCCTATATCCCCTGCGGCATATAAACTGGGGTCTGGACCTATGGGACACGGGATATAATTATGCCAATTTTCAATATTTCGGCATGGACCACATGGATCCCATGTGGTTTTTCTCCACCTATCTGGCCAACGGGGCAGGCAGCCTGCTGATGAAGCTGCCGGGAGCGGGGGGACTGATTGGAATGAACCTTTATACGGGGCTGTCCGTGAGTCTGCTGGCTCTGACGGGATATTTTTTCTGTACCAGAAGGCTGGGAATGTCTAAAGCGATCGTCTTTCTGGGAGAGATGACGGCTGTCAGCTTGTGCTGGTGTCCCACAGCGCTGCTGTATAATTATCTGACCTACCTTCTGTTTCTGGCGGCCTCCGTCCTGCTGTACAGAGGCCTCGTTGAGGAGAAGCGGGCCTGTCTGGCTGGTGCAGGTCTGCTGCTGGGGACGAATGTGCTGGTAAGATTTTCCAACCTGCCGGAGGCGGGTATGATTCTGGCGGTGTGGGTGTACGATTTTCTTCTCTGGCGCCAGGAAAAGAAAACGGCGCAGGCAGATAGAAGAGCGCAGGCAGACAGAACAGTGCAGGCAGGCCTCCTGCCCAGACCCGTCAGGCATACCCTCTGGTGTCTGGCGGGATATCTGGGGGCGCTGGCGCTGCTGCTGGGATTCATTCACATCCGATACGGGCTGGGGGAATACGTGGGCGGAATCCAGAGGCTTTTTGCCATGACGGAGAGAGCGACTGATTACAAGCCGGCCGCTATGATTATGGGAATCCTGGGAGCCTATGTGGAAAACCTTTACTGGTTCGTCCGCATTATGGTCATTCTGCTGGGCGGGGCTTTGCTGTGCGCTGCCGCCGGCTGGCTGGAGCGGCTGTGCCGCCAGGGCGGCAAAAAAGCTTTGGAGAAAAAAGCCGGGAAGGGCGGGCAGGCGCTGCGCCTTGCCGCAGAGATGTTCCGTCTGGCGCCCTATGTCCTCTGCGCCCTCTTAGGGGGAGGGATGCTGTGGTGGCTGTACAGCCGGGAATTCTGTTCGCTGCTGTTTACCAGCTATGATTCTATGCTGCGGCCGGGAGTGCTGTTTCTGACGCTGACCTTGCTCATGGCTGCGGTGCGCATTTTTTCTCGGGGAGCGAAGCTGGAGGAGAAGCTGATCAGCGGCATGCTGATACTGATCATCTTACTGACATCGATCGGGAGCAACAATGGCATCTATCCCAGTCTGAACAATCTCTTCCTGGCGGCGCCATATGTCTTCTGGCAGAGCTGGCGCTTCCTTAAGTATAAGGGGGAGAGGATGGCTTTTGCCGTTTTTCCTGCCAAGGCGCTGTTGCTGTCGTTTCTTGCGCTGTGCCTGTTCCAGTTCGCAGGCTTCGGGGCAGGCTTTGTCTTTGCCGAGGCCACCGGGGTGCAGGATCCAGACGCTTATGTGGAAAACAATGCGATTCTGAAAAATGTGAGAATGAGTCCCCAGAAGGCCCGGTGGATGGAAGAACTGAGCGCCTTCGCAGACGAGAATGGCTTGAAGGGCAGGGAGGTGATCCTCTACGGCTCTGTTCCGGCGCTGTCCTATTATCTGCAGATGCCCTCCGCATTCAATCCGTGGAGCGATCTGGATTCCTATGGCTATGAGGTCATGGTGGAGGATATAGAGGAGCTGGGAGAAGCGGTGAGGACAGATGTGAAAGAAAGTCCGATCGTCATTGTGGAAAACAGGTATATCTTATACAAGGAAGGGGGGACTGCTGCGCTGGAGAAGGCAGGGGTGCCCAAGGAAACCAGGGAGAAGATGGCAGGGGATCAGAAGTGGCGGCTGCTCCTGGGCTTCATGGAGGATTTCGGATATAAGGAGGTCTTCCGCAACGAGAAGTTTACCGTCTATCAGTGAGGCGGCACTGTCATGTCCCATGAAGACTGCCGGGGTACGACAGAATGCAGGCTGGTGCATGGTGGTACCCCGGCGGTATTTTTCGGGACTATTTACTTTACAGCAGCTGCAGCCCCCATTCCTGTGCCTTTTTCATTATGTCATCGGGCCAGAGGGAACACTGCACCTCTCCGATATGTGCCTTGCGCAGGAAGAACATACAGATACGGGACTGGCCGATGCCTCCGCCCACGGTGAAGGGCACCTCCTCCTTTATCACTGCCTGATGGAAGGGCAGGGAACTGCGCTCCTGACAGCCGGCCTCCTCCAGCTGGCGAAGCAGGGCTTCCCTGTCCACCCGGATGCCCATGCTGGAAAGCTCCAGCGCAATGTCGAGAATCGGATAGTAGACGACGATATCTGCGTTCAGGCTCCAGTCGTCGTAATCCGGGGCACGTCCGTCGTGGGGCTTGCCGTCCCCCAGCGCACCTCCGATCTGCATGATGCAGACGGCACCCTTTGCCTTTGCTATATAGTACTCTCTTTCCTTGGGAGTATTGTCCGGGAACATCTCCTCCAGCTCAGCGGTGGTGACGAAGAAAATGTCATGGGGCAGAATCTCCTCTATGTAATCATAGTGTATGGCCATGTATTTCTCGGTCTTGCGGAGCACCTTGTACACGGTGCGAACCGTATCTTTCAGAGTCTCCAGATTGCGGTCCTCTCTGGCGATGATCTTTTCCCAGTCCCACTGATCCACATAGATGGAATGGATATTGTCCGTCTCCTCGTCCCGGCGGATGGCGCTCATATCCGTATAGAGCCCCTCCCCTACAAAGAAGCCGTATTTCTTCAGGGCGTAGCGCTTCCACTTTGCCAGCGAATGAACGATCTCGGCTACCCTGCCGTCCTGATCTTTGATATCGAAGGAGACGGGGCGCTCCACGCCGTTTAGGTTGTCGTTCATGCCGGACCGGGGATCCACCATCAGGGGGGCGGACACCCGCAGAAGGTTCAAGCGCTCCGCCAGCAGCGTCTGGAAAAAATCCTTCACTTGTTTGATGGCCACCTGAGTGTCATAGAGATTCAGCTGTGACTTGTAGTCCTTTGGCAATGTAAAGTTTGTCATAAATGCTCCTGCTTTCTGATTTTCACTGATTCCTTTATTATTTAACTTCTTTTTCAGGAAGAATGCAATACCTATTTTTAATTTACTGTTTGACCGGCTTTTTCCGGCCCGTCTGGCCCGTCTCAGGATGCTCTGTCAGACTCATTGAGGGATCTTTTCTTTTTTCAGCCTTTTTCCGAGGGCTGACACTCCTGCCACGGATCCCTTGGCCAGCCGGCACATTCCCCATGCTGCCAGCGGAAGCATGTAAATTGTGTAGGGCAGAACATAGCGGCTGCTGGACTCCCACATCATGCTGAACAGAAAACCGCCGATTATGGCAATGTAGAGCAGATGATCTTCCAGCGGCCGATCCTTTTTTCCGGCGGCGAATAATGCGACGGCCGAAACGGCCACATAAAAATACAGTACGAACTGGTATCGGTTCATATAAGCCAGAACGGTTTCCGTATCATCATAATAGATGCGCCTTACGATGTCCGGAAGTTCGTCCGTCTCGCAGTCGAACTGCCCCGTCTCGTCTATATATGCATAGTCCGGTGCGTTCCACTGGGACAGTAGCTTCCGGCGGAAGAAGTCAATGCTATAAGCTTTGTCTGCCCACAGATCCTTCAGGATTTCCGCAAGGCGCTCTTTTTCCGCCAGATAAGTCAGCTCCGTATCACAGTCGTGTTCTCTGAATGCCTCTATACTGCTGTTGTCGAACCAGCCGGGGCCGGCCCATGAATCCTGCAGCCCCATGCGGATCCATGAGATATAGGGGACGCCGCCGGCCACTTCGATTCCGGACAGCTTCTCATAATGTGCACGGATCAGCCGGTCGGAACCGGAAACTGACAGGGCCATCACGAGGATCCAGAGGATTCCCCATAGGTTTGCCTTCCTTATCGAATGAAAAACCAGTACGATCCCCGCTGCGATCAGAACGATCAAAGAGTTTTTGCGCACGATGCAGGCAAAGACAATGGCCGCCGTGCCCCACAGAAAACAGATTTTCTTGCCCGTTTTGCAGTATCGGATCACCTGCCACATCAATACCGTCGTAAAGGTGATGGACATGATCTCGCCGTAGACGAAGGGCACGTAAAGAAACATGGGAAGGCATGTCAGAAAGAATAAAATATAGTAAATCACCACCGCCGACTCTCTGCAGACAAGCTCCAGAATTTTATGTCCGCTGTAAAAAAGCAGGGGCATACAGAGTGCGTTCAGATGCTGGAACACATAGTAATTCTGTATTCCGAACAGCTTGAATATGAGATGGATCACGGACACAAGGCCGAACTGATGGGGGAAGACGACCATATGGCCCCCCGTCTTCATATCGATATAGTTGTCGTACATCATCCGGGTAACCACGCCGCAGAGCGGGGCGCCGTCTCCTCCGGGCGCCACATGGCTGTTGAGGACCCAGATCAGGCTTATGATATATACACAGACGGTGGCAGCTCCCACGATACAGCGCTTCCGTGCAAGGAGGCGCTGTGCGGCCAGCCCCATGGGGCGGCTTCGGAAAGCCGCATACAGCAAGATGGAGGCTGCCGTGACAGCCGCAAGCACGGCCAGATTCAGGACGGCGTTATCCTGTATGTCCATGGTACTTTTTATCATCGTGTACCTTGCGCTGTAATAGGAAAGCCCACAGAAAACACAGACACACAGAAACAGCAGTATCTTGTCGGCGAGCCTTTCGAGCTTTTCGCCCACGGCTCTCAGTTTTTTGTCCATTGTCCATCCCTCTTTTACCCATGCCGGATTTCTTTCGTTCCGGCAGCTTTATATGGGGTCAGTCCTGACTAATAAGAGCATTATATTCCGTCCATAAGCCAAAGTCAATAAAAGATTAGTCGCAGGCATGAATGTAATAAAAAATTTGGGCACTGCCATGAATGTGAGCAGGCCTGAATGTGGCATAATGTGGTCTGGCCATCGGTTCGAAGGCAAGTGAAGCACCCTGAAAAAGGGAAGATCGGTAAAGGATGCCGCAGATTTTGAAAATAGACAGCAAGATTTTGTTGACATATAATATTATATGCGG
>CANOFQ010000199.1 GCA_947565325.1 uncultured bacterium | reverse complement strand
ATAGTTTTTGAGAGCTTACCGCCATTGTGTCCAGGGCCAGCGTGAAGAGGTCGTAGATCTTGTAGTTGTCGATGGCCAGAGGATTCTTCAGGTTGTCCAGAAAGCTGCAGAGTCTCTCGTACTTGGGGTAACTGTGGCAGTCGGTATGGAAAGTAAAGCCCAGACACATATACCGCAGGGGATTGTGCTTGGAGGACTTGACATGGTGAATGTCTTTTCTGTTGACTACGAAGATCATATTCGGGCTTACCGCATAGGAGGTTCCGTTCCGGGTGAAGATGCCCTCTCCCGAAACAATGTAGGATATCTCATAGCAAAGCTGTTTGTGCATCTCCACTTCATAGTCTGAAGAACATGCAAGATCGCAGATCTGATAGACATCGAACAAATCCAGATTCAAGGGTGAATCAAAAAAATCCACACTCATTTGGTAGCGTTTTTTCTGCTTGTTGACAGCGCTTTCCTGTATGAGCTCAACGTACTCTTCCATACTGATAATTCCTCCCGGAGCAGAGACGACAAAAACAAGGACGACAAATTCTAAATAGCAGTGTCAAGGAAGCCGCTGCCGACAGCGCCGCCGATAAGTCCTGAATCAGCGAACCCAAACAGCCGGCGCCACAGCAATATAACACAAAACAACAGCCATTTCTTAGGCTTTATGTACATTATAATCTACCCCGGAAGAAAAAGCAACAAATTTTGCAAGAATCAATTGCTTATAATGGGAAAAATAACCAAATATGAAGATAAAACAGAATAAAAACAACAAATACCGAGGCCAAAGGTATGCATACAAAGTGGAAATCCTTGGATGGCCGTTGCAAAATATCTAAAAATGACAATCAAGGCAACCATTTTTCACATTGTATATTCCGGCATAATGGGTTATATATAAGATACAAGATATCATAGGTCAAATTGTCTAAAAAATACTGGGATAAGGAGAGTGCGTTATGGAAAAGTGCGAAAAGGTAAAGGTGGGTATCGTGGGAGCAGGAAATATTGCCAATTCCGCCCATCTGCCGGCCTATCAGGACTGTAGCAATGCGGCTCCCGTGGCCATCTGCGACATTGATTTCGAGAGGGCGAAAAAGACGGCAGAGAAGTACGGCATAGAGCAGGTGTACCCTTCCGTGGAGGAGATGCTTGCGAAGGCCGACATCGAGGCCGTAGATATCTGCACATGGAACAACGGCCATGCGCCGGTGTGCATCGCGGCTGCCAGGGCAGGAAAGCATGTGCTGTGTGAGAAGCCTCTTACCATGGACGTTTCTCTGGCGCTGGAGATGCAGAAGGCAGTGGAGGATGCGGGCGTGATCTTCATGCTGGCAGTGCCCTCCCGCTTCGGATATGAGAATATGTATCTGCGTGAGATGTACGAGAAGGGAGAGCTGGGGGAGGTTTATTATGCGAAGACCTCTGCCGTGAGGCGCAGAGGAACGCCCTCCGGGTGGTTCACCGACAAGAAGACCTCCGGAGGCGGTCCTGTCATCGACATCGGCATCCACCGTATCGACGAGGCCTGGTATCTCATGGGTAATCCCAGGCCCGTGCGGGTCTCCGCCAATGTGTTCTCCAAGATCGGCGACTATCAGACCAAGGGCGTCGGCAGATGGATCGGGACTCCCTGCCCGGACAACCGCTTCGACTGTGAGGATTCCGGCGCAGGCGTGATCCATTTCGAGAACGGTGCACTGATGCTGTTCGAGGCCAGCTGGGCGCTGAACGCTCCGGCCAAGGAGGAGACCCTGATCTGCGGCACCAAGGCAGGCGCAACCATAGAGCCCTTTACCATCTACGGTGAACGCAACGATTTCCTCAGCACGGATGAAATTACTGTCCTGAGGGGCGGAGAGAAGCGCTTCCTGCTGGAAATCGAACATTTTGCGGACTGCGTGCAGAAGGGTGTAAAGGAGACCAAGTATCCCATGTCTCAGGCCGTGGACATGCAGCGGATGCTTCAGGCCATATATGACTCCGCTGCCAGCGGAAAGGAAATCCTCTTATAATTTGATTTTGTAAAGAGGAGCATACTGTTGTGTTCAACGCCTGATATTCGTGTCAGAGGAGACGGAAGAAGTACGGCAGGGCGCTAAGCCCCCGGTGACAGCAGGGAACTGATGGGAAGAAGGGCGTTGATTTTATTAACAGTCCGAAGACGGACAGATAGGAGCGCATGATGAAGAGTTGTATTAGTACATACAGTTATCAGAGATTATATGCGGACGGAAAGTTCACCCGTTTTGATGCCATCGACAAGACCAAGGAGCTGGGCTGCGAGGGTGTGGAGTTCGTGCTTGACGACACTACGCCGGACGGCAGTACGCCCAGAGAGCATGCACTTGCCCTGACCCAGCACGCCAGAGAGCTGGGGCTGGAGGTGCCCATCTATACCACCAGTGCGAACTTCTTCGTGGCAGACCCCCAGCGGGAGGTGGAGCGGGTGTGCAGGCACATCGACATTGCCTCGGAGTGCGGCATCCCTCTGCTGCGCCATGACGTGACATGGACCTATTATGAGGGCTATGAAGGGGTAAAGACCTTCCGGAACGTGGTGGAGAAGGTGGCCCCATGGATATCCAAGACGGCTGATTATGCAAAGAGCAAGGGCGTGAAGACCTGCAGCGAGAACCACGGCATGCTGATGCAGGACAGCGAGCGCATGGTGGAGCTGTACACGGCGGTGGACAATACGAACTACGGGTTCCTGTGCGATATGGGCAATTTCGGCGGTGTTGACGAGGACTGCTCCGTTGCCGTGTCCCGTCTGCTGGAGCTGATCGTCCATGTCCATGCAAAGGATGTGTTCGTCCGTCCGGGCATGTATTATGATCCCGGCAGGGGCTTCTACCGTTCCAGAGGCGGAAATTACCGCAGGGCCACCATATTCGGCCACGGCGATGTGCCCACCTTCCAGATTCTCACCGCAATCAGGAATTCAGGATATGACGGATATGTCTCCTTGGAGTTCGAGGGCATGGAGCCGGTGCTGGAGGGCGTTTCCATCGGCACGGAGAACATACAGAGGATGATAAGGGATCTGGCGGCAAGGTAAGCCGGGTATCACAGAACACAATTGAATGCGAGGCTTGAAGATAAATGAAGATTAAAAACGGATTGGTTCTGATGGGGGAGGGCAACCGCTTTGAACCCACGGACATATCTATAGCAGAGGGAAGGATTCGTTCCTTTGGGGCCGGAGAGGCAGCAGACGGGGAAGAGTTTGACGCAGAAGGGCTATATGTGATACCGGGCTTCATAGACACCCATAATCACGGCTGCGTGGGCGTGGAGTTCGCCGCAGAGGATGAGGATTTCGAGAAGGCCAGAGTCTGGCTTGCGGGTCAGGGGATCACGGGAGTGGCCCCCACGGTGCGGGCCATGGAGGTGGAGCCCACCATTGCTGCGGAGCGGAACATTCTCCGGGAGGCGGGCAAGGCTTCTTCGGGCGCAAGGATTCTGGGCATCCATCTGGAGGGCCCCTTCGTGTCCCACAGCCGTACCGGGGCAATGAGCCCTCCGGACATGGTATGCGGGCCCGAGGCTCTGCGGGATATGGCGGAAGGGGCCCGGGGCATGCTGAAGATCATGACCTTTGCGCCGGAGAGGGAAAATGCGGCGGAGGTGATCAGGACAGCGGGAGAGCTTGGGATCAAGATTTCTCTCGGCCACACCGATGCCACCTATCAGGTGGCGGAGGCGGCCATCGAGGCGGGGGCGTCCAGAGCAACCCATGTCTTTAACGCCATGCGCCCTTTTTACCACCGTGAGACCGGTATTTTAGGGGCGGTGCTTACAGATGCCAGGGTCTGCTGTGAGATGATCTGTGATTTTGTGCATCTGGACGAGGCGGCCATGCGAATCGTGTACCGTATGAAGGGTGCGGAGAATATAACCATTATCAGCGATTCGGGCTACATGACGGGGCTGGGGGACGGAGAATACAAGGTAGGAGACCATGAGCAGGTCAGGATCGTGAAGGACGGGGTCTGCCGGACGGCGGGAGGGTGCATTGCCGGAAGCTGCGTCAGCATGCTTGCCGGGGCCAGAAACCTGCTCCGCATGGGGATTCCTCTGGAGGAGGTGTCCCTGATGGGCTCCCTGAACCCGGCCAGGGCTCTGGGGGCGGAGGGGCTGGTTGGCTCTCTGGCTGTGGGCAAGGCAGCGGATCTGGTAGTGTGCGACAAGGCGCTGAACCTCAAGGCGGTATTCGTGGGCGGAAAGCAGGTTTCCGTGCTGTAGTATAAGGGGGAATTGGGCGCTTGGAGTGTAATGCGACTGAAGTCGCATGGACGGAACTGGAATACAGTCTCAGAACGGAAAGACTTCCCTGAATTGGGCGCTTGAAGTGAAGAGACGGAACTGGAATAGGAGGCGGCATGGTCTACAGAATCGGAGCGGACATCGGCGGCACCAGCGTGAAGCTGGGCGTGGTGGACGAAGAATTCCGGATCGCAGAGAGCATGAGGATCCCTACGGGAGAGATCTGCACGGCGGACGGAATCGTCGAAAGCATTATCTGCGCCTGCAGAGAGCTCATGGCCAAATATGAGATAGCTTCGGTGGGCATCGGTTCGGCGGGACTGGTCAACCCGAAGACGGGTTATGTGCTGCGGGCAGGAAATCTTCCCTTTTTGGACGAGCCCGTGGCGGCGAGGGTCGCAGAAGGGCTTGGAGTGCCGGTGTTTCTGGACAATGACGCCAACTGCGCTCTGATCGGGGAGCATGCCGCCGGCGCCTGCAGGGGTCTGCAGGATGCGCTGATTCTGACCATCGGCACCGGCATCGGCGGGGCGGTCATGATCGGCGGGCGTATCTATAGAGGACATAATTACAAGGCGGCGGAATTCGGCCATTTCGTGATCAATATAAAGGGAGAGGCCTGCAGCTGCGGCCTGAGAGGATGCTTTGAGCTGTACGGCTCCGCCAGAGCGCTGATCGCCATGACAAAGAAATGCGTCAGGGCCTTTCCCGGCAGCCTTCTGGCAAGGGAGGCGCAGCACGGCATAGACGGCAGCACGGCATTTGCCGCCGCAAAGGGCGGCTGTGCGGCTGCGGAGGAGATGCTGAAGGATTACGGAAAGGTGCTGGCGGCGGGTATAGACAGTCTGGTGAAGATTTTTCAGCCGGAGGCGGTGGTGCTTTCCGGAGGCGTGGCGGTGCAGGGGGAATATCTTCTGGGCTTCATAAGGCCGGGACTGATAGAGGATGCCGTGGTGCGGACCACGGAGCTGGGCGGCAGCGGCGGGCTCATCGGAGCTGCGCTGCTGGGCACATCCTATGGTGAATGAATCGAAACAATACCGAGGAGGTAGAAAGACATGAGCGTGCGAACACAAGAAAATGGCATCAAATGGGAAGAGCTTTCGACTTATCTGAGTGCGGACGTGGTAGTCTGCGGCGGCGGCTCTGCAGGAGTTTTCGCAGCGGTTGCTGCGGCAAGGGAAGGGGCGAAGGTACTGCTGGTGGAAAGTCAGGGAGGACTGGGCGGAACTGCGGTAAACGGTCTGGTGATACCTTACATGACCGTGCGTATTCCCGGAGAGCCCAGATGTTCCTATCTCCACAAGGAGCTTGACCGGAGGGTGGAGGAATACCACAAGGAAAAATACGTGAGGAATTCCTGCGATCCCATGGTCTTTGGGATCATATTGGAGCAGATGTGCACGGAGAGCGGGGTACAGCTGCTGTTCCATTCCTCCGTCTGCGGCGCATTGGTTGAGGAGGGACGCATCGGCGCCATAGCGGTTGCCTGCAAGGACGGCATCCGCAGGATAGACGGCAAGGTGTTCATAGACTGTACCGGGGACGCCTCTCTGGCGGTGCTGGCAGGAGCCGGATACGAGCAGGGACACCCCAGGACCGGCGTGAATCAGCCCATGTCCCTGCGCTACATGGTGGACGGGGTGGACATGGAGGCCTTCAAGGACTTTCTGGATACCTATAACGATCCTGCCAGCGCCACTTCCGGCAGGAACGGCGGAAGCATGTACGCTGCGGTATGGAATAAGACGGAAGGCGCCCTGAAGCCGCTGTTTCGGGAGGCCATCGCAAACGGGGACCTGACGGAGCAGGATATGGCATACTGGCAGATGTTCACCACGCCGGGCAGGGAGAACGGTCTGGCATTCAACAATCCGGAATTCTTTGACCTGACAGACGCCTGCGACCCTCTGCAGCTCACCGAGGTTCAGGTGCGGGGAAAGGCTTTCATCCTGCGCCAGCTGATGTTTTATAAGAAGTATTTCAAGGGCTTTGACAATGCCTATATCTCCAATATAGCTCCCATGGTGGGCATCCGGGAGAGCCGCAGGATCCATGCGAAATATAATCTGACGGGCATGGATCTGCTGGGCCAGAGGAAGTTTCCCGGCTGCATCAGTCAGTGCAACTATCCTGTGGATGTCCATGGAGGAGCAGACCTGTTTCAGGATGACCTGCCGGAGGGAGATCCGAAGAAGCCTTGGTACGAGATTCCTTATGACTGTCTCGTATCGGCGGATCTGGACAACCTGCTGGCGGCAGGCCGCTGCGTAGGGGCGGATTTCGTGGCACAGTCCTCCATCCGTATCCAGATCTGCTGCCACAGCATGGGCGAGGCGGCAGGAACTGCGGCAGCCATGTCCCTTGACAGAAATGTTCTGCCGGGACAGCTCACCGGAGAAGAGGTGTCCGGACGCATGAAGGAGCGGGGAGCGGAATTTATTCAGGAATAGGCAGATATTGGCTGTGTTTCATCCCTCCGGAGTCCGTTTTCCGGGCTTCGGAGGGGAATACCTGCTGTTTGGGCCTTGTATGGGGCTGTCAGGACTTCCGAAGGACATAGAAAAGCATAAAGAACCCAAAAGGCATAAAGAACCAAAAA
>CANOFQ010000198.1 GCA_947565325.1 uncultured bacterium | reverse complement strand
GGGAGACGTGTTCTTTCAGGCAAAGTGCTATCATAAGTTCGAGGAATTCAAGAAGCTGGGAAAGACCATCGTGTTTGTCAGCCATGATTTGAGCAGCATCAGCAAGTACTGTGATAAGGTATTCCTGTTGAACAGGGGAATACTTCTGGGGGAGGGCGCTCCCAAGGAGATGATAGATGCCTATAAGCGTGTGCTGGTAGGACAGTATGAGCTGCCGGAGGATTCGGAGCCGGGGGCCGGGCCGCAGGAGCTGACTTCGGCGGCGTCCGGGGACGGGAATGGCACCCAGGAGACATACGGCGGCGGGATCCATAGGGCAGGGAAGAAATCTGTCATGGGCGGTGCCGCCGGGGAGAAGGCTCCTGCCGGCAGCGGGGCCCCGTCAGGAGGAACAGCCCCCGGGAACGGGGAGGCCGTGGGCGTGAATCCCCATGTGCTGGAATACGGGACGAAGCAGGCGGAGATCACGGATTATTATATCACGGACGACAGAGGGGTACGTACCGTGGCGGTGCTGAAGGAAAGCCGGTTCACCATCCACATGCGGGTGCGGTTCCACGAGCATGTTCCGGGGCCGATTTTTGCGTTTTCTGTCAAGAACGTGCAGGGCACGGAGATCACGGGAACAAATTCCATGATTGAAAAGGCCTTTCTGGAGAGCGGGGAGTCGGGGCAGGTGAAGGACATTGCCTTTTCCCAGAAGATGAGCCTGCAGGGAGGGGACTATCTGCTGTCCCTGGGGGTGACGGGCTATGACGGGGACACCTTTCAGGTGTACCATAGGCTCTACGATGTGCTGGATATCACAGTGATATCGGATAAGAATACAGTGGGATATTATGACATGGATTCCGTGGTGGAAGTGACGGATGCGGCACAGTGAGGCCGGGCTGATGCACCGAAGCGGTCGGCAGGCGGGGCTGTGGTTGGGTTCTGTGGGGACGGCCCGCCCCGGGCCTGACTTCGGCAGGCAGAAGGTGCAGGGAATAGGATCTTCCGCTCTGGCGGGGCTGTGGCAGGTTTCATAGGGCTGTATGGAGCCAAGACAAGGAGTCGGCGGCATTGCTGGCAGGATAAAGCAGGGGAAAAGGCATGTGCGGGAGACAGGAGGGCTGCAGGAGATGGATTATAAAAGGGCTTTTGAGGAGGAGCGTCTGAAGTGCGCCGATCTGGCGGCTCGGGTGGCGGATCTGGAGTCGAAGTGCGAAGAGATGGAGCGGAAGCTGGACCGGATCAGGAAGAATCCTCTCTGGAAGGCCAGCCTGCCCGCGAGGAACGTAGTGTACTGGTTTGCCCGGCAGAGCAAGAGGATCAGGAACTGCGGCGGGCTCAAGGGGATCGTGGCCAAGCTGGGGTATAAGAAAAGGGAGCGGGAGGTCATGAAGCAGTTCGGCAGCGCCGGCTTTCCCGGGCCGGAGCAGGCGAAGAGGGAGCGGGAGACGGTGTTTCCCCGGATGGTGAAGGTCAGCATCCTGGTGCCGCTGTGGAATAATGAGAGGAAATTCCAGGTGCAGATGCTGGAGTCCGTCATGAACCAGACCTACCAGAACTGGGAGCTCTGTCTTGCGGACGGCTCCGATGAGGAGCACGGGTATATAGGGGAGATCTGCAGGGAGTATGCGGAGAGGGCCGGGGGAAGGATCGTTTACAGGCATCTGGAGAAGAACGGGGGGATCGCAGGCAATACCAATGCCTGTCTGGAGATGGCCACAGGGGAGTACGTGGGGCTGCTGGATCAGGACGATGTGCTGCACCCCAGCGTTCTGTACGAGTATGTGAAGGCCGTCAACGAGCAGAAGGCGGATTATATCTACTGCGACGAGGCCACCTTTAAGGGCGACGATATCGACCATATGATCACCATGCATTTCAAGCCTGACTATGCGCCGGATAATCTCAGGGCGAACAACTATATCTGCCATTTCAGCGTCTTTGCAAAAAAGCTTCTGGAGGGGGAGGGGCTGTTTCGGTCCAGGTTCGACGGCAGTCAGGATCATGATATGACCCTGCGGCTCACGGACCGGGCAGAAAAAATCGTTCATGTGCCCAGGATGCTGTATTATTGGAGGAGCCATTCGGGGAGCGTGGCCGGCGGCATCAAGGCCAAGCCCTATGTGGTGGCGGCCGCCAAGGGGGCGGTGGCGGATCATCTGAAAAGGCATGGGTTTGAGCGTTTCGAGATCGAGAGCACAAGGGCCTTCGAGACGATTTTCCGCATCCGTTATCAGATCAAGGGAACGCCGAGGATCTCCGTCGTCATACCCAATAGGGACCATGCCGGGGATCTGCAGCGCTGCATAGATTCCGTCAGGCTGAGGTCCACCTATGCTGATTATGAGATCATCGTGGTGGAAAATAACAGCGAGGGGAAGGAAATAAAGGAGTATTATGGGCGGCTTCTGGGGTATGATTATGTTCCCGGGGCACAGTGCGATGGGGCGGATCCCACCGACGGCGGGATTCTGCGCAGCAGGGACGGAAATGTAGGTATCGTGACCTACAAGGGGCCGTTCAATTACTCTGCGGTGAATAATCTTGGGGTGAAATATGCCTCGGGGGAATACGTGCTTCTTCTGAACAACGACACGGATGTCATTACAGCGAACTGGATGGAGGAGCTCCTGATGTATGCCCAGAGGGAGGACGTGGGGGCAGTGGGGGCCAAGCTTTATTATAAGGACAGGACCATCCAGCACGCCGGGGTGGTCATCGGGCTGGGTGCCCATCGGACTGCGGGCCATATCCATTATAAATTCAATGAGCAGAACGTAGGGTATATGGGAAGGCTCTGTTATGCGCAGGACGTGACGGCGGTGACGGGAGCCTGTCTGCTGGTGAAGAAGAGTCTGTATCTGGCGGCGGGAGGGCTGGAGGAGGACTTCGCAGTCTCCCTGAACGATGTGGACTTCTGCCTGAAGCTGCGCAGGATGGGGCTTCTGAACGTGTTCACCCCCTTTGCGGAGCTGTTCCACTATGAATCCGTGTCCAGAGGGCTGGACGACGAAGGGGAAAGGGCGGAGCGCTACGACAGGGAGTCCGCCCGTTTCCGTGAGAAATGGAAGGCGGAGCTGGCGGCGGGGGATCCTTACTATAACCCGAACTTTTCTCTGGACAGAAGCGATTACTCATTGAAGGCAGGCCGGTGACTGACCCGGCCGGAATGGCCGTCCGTGGGTCAGGGGAACGAGCCGCTGTGACGGATTCGTATGAAAGAAGACGGTGAGCGCATGGTGTGAATGCGTGAGCCGGTGAATAGGTACAAGAGAAGGAATGCGCCCAGCAGGGCGTATGGGTGAAGAAGATGCTTTTCAATTCCGTGATATTCATCGTGCTTTTTCTGCCTGTGGCCCTAGCGGGATGGTTTCTGCTCCAGAGGCTGGAAAATCCGGCCTTTGCGAAGCTTTTCCTCATCGGTATGTCATTCTGGTTCTATGGATATTATAATATCTCCTATCTCTGGATTCTTTTGGCCAGTCTGGGACTGAACTACGGTGTCAGCGCACTGCTTGAAAGGTGCAGGGGGACAGGGATGCGCAGGGCGCTGCTGGCAGCAGGGATGCTGGGGAATCTGGGGGGGCTGTTCTACTTTAAGTACTTCAATTTCTTCATTGACAACTGTAATTATTTCCTGCATGCAGGGATCCAGCTGGAAAAGATCGCACTGCCTCTTGGCATCAGTTTTTTTACCTTCCAGCAGCTGTCCTTCATTCTGGAAAGGTACAAGGGAGGGGCACCTCATTACTCCGTCCTTGATTATGGCTTTTTCATCAGCTTTTTCCCCCAGCTGGTGGCGGGTCCCATCGTGCTGCATGATGAGCTGCTGCCCCAGCTGCAGAAAAGAGAGAACAGGCGCTTTTCGGCAGCCGGGTTTTATGACGGCTTTGCGCTTTTTATTCTGGGCTTTGCCAAGAAGGTGCTGCTGGCGGACTCCATGGCGGTGCTGGTGAATGCGGAATTCAATAATATCCCGGCGCTGGACAGTCTTTCCGCATGGGCCGTGATCTGCTGGTACATGATGGAGCTGTATTTCGATTTCAGCGGGTACTGCGACATGGCCAGAGGCATCGGGAGGATGTTCGGGTTCCGGCTGCCGGAGAACTTCAATTCCCCCTTCAGGGCCTCCTCTGTCAGGGAGTTCTGGCGCAGATGGCACATGACGCTGTCCCGCTTTCTGTCCCAGTATGTGTATTTCCCGCTGGGAGGGAGCAGGAAGGGGAAGGGGAGACAGTGCCTGAACCTTCTGGCGGTATTTCTGGTCAGCGGGCTGTGGCACGGCGCAAACTGGACCTTCGTGGTCTGGGGGCTGATGCACGGTGTGGCAGCTGTCTTTGAGACGCTGTTCCCGAGGGCGAGATTCCGATGGGAATGGCTGAACCGGCTGGTTACGGCGGTGTTCGTCACTCTTTCCTTCTCGGTCTTCCGCAGTGATTCGCTGGAGATGGCGCGTCTTCTGTGGAGGAAGCTGTTCGCCCGGCCCGGCGCAGCTATGTTCGCAGGAATCTGCAATACGCTGGTGTTTCCCGAGAATAGGGCTTTTCTCAAGCTTCTGGAGATGAGGGCCCCGGGGCTGATGAACAGTTTTTTCCTGCTGTGCTTCGGCGTGATCTCCGGTGTGGGCATCTGGCTCATAAGGGGCTGCAGGGCGGAGGAGTGGATCGAGAAAAAGGGCTGCACCTTCAGGGGGATCTTCTGTCTGGCGACCCTGTTTGTCTGGGCGTTTCTGTCCTTGTCTGAGGTCAGCGTGTTCCTGTATTTCAATTTCTGACGGGGCAGGGGAAGGAGCAGGGGCAGAGAAAAGGGCTGGTGAAGAGAGAAACGGATCGAAGCAGAAGGACGGGCCGGAACGGATGAGCAGGCCGGAGCCGGGAAACGGGCCGAGGCAGAGGAGAAGGTCATGGAGGAGGCACGCAAGAAAAAATCACTGAAAAAACTGATGCTCGTCATATTGGCACAGCTGGCGCTGGCCGCCGGGACGGTATGGTTTTTTGACCCTTTTTATCAGTATCATGAACCCTTTCTGGGGCTGGAGACCGTGCTGAACGACAGGGACAACCAGATGCCGGGAACCGTCCGGAATTTTGAGTACGACAGCGTCCTGATGGGTTCCTCCGTGGCGGAGAATTTCGACAGCGCCTATCTGGACGAGGCCTACGGCTGCAGTACCCTGAAGATCATCAGGGCGTCCGGCTCCATGGCGGATCTGCTCTATTATCTGGAGATGGCTCAGGAGGAGCATGACATAGGGAACGTTTTCTGGTGCCTGGATCTTTTTGCCATGAATGCGCCTGCGGAGGCCACGCTGCCGGGAGGGGACGCACCGGGGTATCTGCATACAGAGAGCATACTGGACGACATTCCCTATCTGTGCAACAAGGAGGTCCTGCTGGAAAAGATTCCTTTCATGCTGGCTTATGGCCATGCCGGCATAAATACCGGCGGAAACGGCTATAACTGGGCCAGAGGGAAGGAGTTCGCCGCCGCCCGGGCAATGAAGGCCTATGACCGCTGGGGGATCGCTGTGGAGGCTGAGGTGGAGCAGAGGGCGCCGGAGGAGAACAGCGGGCTGGTTCTTGAGAACATCCGTCTTCTGGAGAAGCAGATTGCCGATCACCCGGAGACCAGCTATCATGTGTTTTTTCCGCCCTATTCCATGCTGTGGTGGGACTGCGCCTATGTGAACGGGGAGCTGGAGGAGAGGCTTTATATTCTGGAGGAGACAGTCTCCATGCTGCTGGGCCATGAGAACGCAGAGGTTTACTGCTTCCAGAATCAGGCCTCCATCGTGTGCGACCTGGACAATTACATGGACATGGTGCACTATTCCCCCCAGATCAACCAGTATATGCTGGAGCGGAT
Organism: uncultured bacterium; assembly: GCA_947565325.1. Taxonomy (GTDB): domain Bacteria; phylum Bacillota; class Clostridia; order Lachnospirales; family Lachnospiraceae; genus Acetatifactor. The sequence goes on along the minus strand of CANOFQ010000198.1, from coordinate 1,017 downwards.
GGCAGCGGGGGAGGACAGGGTAACGGCGGAGAACAGGAACCAGCTCATGGAAGAGATGCGGGACATGGTGGAGTGGATCGTTCAGGAGGGGATCTATCTGTATTACGGGGAGATGGCATGAGGGACGGGACACCGGGCGGAACGGCGGGTGGATGCTCCGGCTGAATGCGTTGATATGCTTCGCACGAATACGTATAATAATATTGACATATCTGGCAGAGCCGCTTTCCGGGATTTTGCCGACGGCTAAGCAGAAGAACAGTATGAGAGAATGAGGGATAGGATGACAGAGGAAATCGGGAAGGTCAAACTTGACTATAGCAAATATTCCGGCAAGGATCTTTATTGTGACGGCACCATTGAGGATGAGCTTTTAGATATCGTGAAAAACAAGACGCCGGAGGAGTATGCAGCCGTCATTGAGGAGCGGAGAAGCTGGCCGGTCTTATATCATCTGTCCCCCCTGCGGGAGAACATCGTGGACTGGGTGCCCATGGGCAGCAGGGGAACGGGGGAGACGGCAGGCCGCCCCAAGGTACTGGAGGTGGGCAGCGGATGCGGCGCCGTCACGGGCGCTCTGTCCAGAAAGGCAGGCTCGGTGACCTGCGTGGATCTTTCTAAGAAACGCAGCCTGATCAATGCATGGCGGCACAGGGAATGCGATAATGTGACCATCCATGTAGGGAACTTCAAGGATATAGAGCCCGAACTGCCGAGAGATTATGATTACATTTACATGATAGGAGTGTTCGAGTACGGGCAGGCCTATATCGGGGGCGATGCCCCCTATGAGGACTGCCTGAAGATACTCATGTCCCATCTGGCGCCGGGCGGGAGGATTCTGATCGCCATAGAGAACAAGTACGGGCTGAAGTATTTTGCGGGATGCAGAGAAGACCATCTGGGGACGTATTTTTCCGGAATCGAGAATTATCAGGAGGAAAAAGGCATACGCACCTTCAGCAGGACAGGCTTGGAAAGGAGGGAAGCAGCGCATTGTCATAATAATATTTATAA
>CANOFQ010000197.1 GCA_947565325.1 uncultured bacterium | reverse complement strand
AAGCTGACGGGGTATCAAGCTTGATTCGCAGCAAGCTGCGGGGTATTTGACCCTCACAGCATTCGCAAGGCCAATTCTTAATTGGCTTTATGCTCGTGCAAGCACGGCATTTGACTCATTGCTCGCAGGAATAAAGATTGACACGGATTCGTATGTTTGCTAAAATGATATTTGATTGCTTGATCAGCAGCTTACCATGCGAAAAGTGAGGAAAACTGATATGTATCATTGTCATCTTCGGTTGTATTTAGCGGGCCGTCCGTGCAGAGCGTTTGAAATTATGAAAGAAATGACTCCGTTGGAGCATTTTACCCATGAATTCTTGGAAAGCTGCAGGCCCGAGGGGGCATTGGCAGCTGAGGCCGGAGTGATTTTCGTGAATTTGCAGGAAATGGAAATAAGGGAAGCTCTGGATCTGCTGATAAAGAACAAGGCGGCGGATTCGGAGCTTGTTCTGCTTGCGGACAGGGAGCAGCTCGGGCTTCTGGGGGAGGGCCTGCAGGAGGCGAAGGACCTGTGGACACTGCCCATGTCCGATGAGGAGATCAGATTTCGCTTCATAAGATGGCAGCAGGCCTGTAAGATATCCAGGGATCTGTGGGAGACCAGCCATTTTCTGGAAGCCACCATCGACAACGTGCCGAACCTGATCTGGTACAAGGACAAGAACGGCATACATGAAAAAGTAAACGACAGCTTCTGCAGAACCGTGAACAAGACGAAACAGCAGGTGGAGGGGAAAGGCCACGCCTATATCTGGGACGTGGAGCAGGACGACCCCGCCTGCATCGAGTCGGAGCGGGTGGTCATGACGGAGAGGAAGACATGCGTATCAGAAGAGATCATCCAGACCGGGGAGGGCATGAGGACGCTGGAGACTTATAAGTCCCCTTTGTATGATCTTGACGGAAGCGTCATGGGCACCGTGGGCGTGGCCATCGATGTGACGCAGGAGCGATCTTATGAGAAGGAGATCATCGACAAGAGCCGCACGCTGGAGGCCATGTTCACGGCCATGGACTGCGGCATCATCTGCCATACGCTGGACGGCTCCCGGATTATCAGCATCAATAATGCGGCGCTGCGGATCTTGGGCTATGAGTCCTCTCAGGAGATGATGGATTCAGGATTCAACATGGTGGCTTCCACTGTTCTGAACGAAGATAGGCCGGCGATCTACAAGAGGATCCAGGAGCTGAGGAAGGCAGGGGACAGCGTAGGGGTGGAGTATCAGGTGCGTCACAGGGACGGCCAGCTGCTGCACATCATGGGAAACATCAAGCTCATCGAGGAGAACGGGGAGCTCTATTACCAGAGATTCCTTCTGGACTGCACGGAGCAGAAGCTGAAGGAGAAAAAGAAGGACAGGCACCACATGGAGCTGATTCAGGCGCTGAGCACAGATTATAATCTTGTCTTTTTCTATGAGCTGGACACCGGTCTGGGGATGCCCCTTCGAAATGACGACAATGAGAAAGAGACTTTCGGCTCCGCTTTTGGCATAGATTCCTTCTTTGAGGACAGCATGGAATTTTACATAGAGCAGTTTGTCCACGAGGATGACCGGGAGATGTTTCAGAAGGCCTGCTCCAGAGAGAGGATCCGCCGGGAGCTTGCCCAGAGGAAGCTGTACTGCGTGAATTACCGGGCCGTGGTGGGCGGCGAGATGAAATATTTTCAGGTGAAGATCGTCCGGGCGGGCTCATGGGAAGAAAGCCATGGCATCGTCATGGGATTCCACAGCGTGGACGAGGAGACCCGCAGCGAGATGGAGAAGCGAAGCCTCCTGGAGGACGCCCTGACGCAGGCAAACAGGGCCAGCAAGGCCAAGACCGTGTTCCTCTCCAACATGTCCCACGACATCCGGACACCCATGAATGCCATCATCGGCTTTACGGCTCTGGCCATTACCCATATCGACCGTAAGGATCAGGTGGAGGAATATTTGAAGAAGATCATGACTTCGGGAAACCATCTGCTGAGCCTGATCAACGACGTGCTGGACATGAGCCGTATCGAGAGCGGCAAGATCAATCTGGAGGAAAAGCCCTGCAGTCTGCCGGAGGTGCTTCACAGCCTGTGCAATATCGTGCAGGCGGATGTCCATGCAAAGCAGCTGGAGCTGCATATCGATGCGGTGGACGTGGTAAATGAGCAGGTCTACTGCGACAGACTGCGGCTGAACCAGGTGCTTTTGAACCTGCTGAGCAATTCCATTAAATACACCGGGGCAGGCGGCACTGTGAGCATGAGGATATCGGAGAAGGGCGGGGCGCCTGCAGGGTACGCCAAATATGAGTTCCGGGTCAAGGACACGGGCGTCGGCATGAGCGAAGAGTTCCTTGAGCATATCTTCGAGCCCTTTGAGCGGGAGGCCACCAGCACCATCAGCAGAATTCAGGGAACGGGTCTGGGGATGGCCATCACCAAGAACATCGTGGATATGATGAACGGAACCATCGAGGTGAAGAGCAAGCAGGGCGTGGGAACGGAATTCATTGTCTGTCTTACTCTCCGTCTGCATTCCGGTCCCAAGGAGGCCATGGAGATACCGGCGCTGAAGAACTGCAGGGCTCTGGTGGTGGACGACGATTTCAATACCTGTGACAGTGTGTCCTATATGCTGCAGCAGTTCGGGATGAGGGCGGAGTGGACGCTGTCCGGAAAGGAAGCCGTCCTGCGCACCAGGCAGGCAGTCATGCGGGGAGACGACTATTGTGTATATATCGTTGACTGGCTGCTGCCGGACATGAACGGCATCGAGGTGGTCCGCAGGATCCGGAAGGAGATGGGAGAGGATGTGCCGATCATCATTCTCACCGCCTATGACTGGTCCGATATCGAGGAAGAGGCGAGGGAGGCCGGAGTCACGGCGTTCTGCGGCAAGCCGCTGTTCTTGTCGGAGCTGCGCAGCTGCCTGCGCTCGGTGGTGGGCTGTGAGGAGAAGAAGGAGGAGCATGTTTTCGGAGGCCCTATGGAATTTGAACCCGGGCGGATTCTGCTGGCAGAGGACGTGGAGCTGAACCAGGAGATCGCAGTGGCGATTCTGGGGGATGCCGGATTCGTGACGGATGTGGCGGAGAACGGAAGGATCGCTGTGGATATGCTGGCAAAATCCCAGCCGGGATACTATCAGGTGGTGCTGATGGACGTCCAGATGCCGGTGATGAACGGCTATGATGCCGCAAAGACGATCCGCAGACTGGAAAACAAGGAGCTGGCTTCCGTTCCCATTATCGCAATGACGGCCAACGCCTTCGAGGAGGACAGGCAGGAGGCTCTGCGCTGTGGTATGAACGGGCATATCGCTAAGCCCATCGACGTGGAAAATCTCTTTACCACACTGAGGAAGATACTGGGATGAGGCAGGCAGCCAATGAAATGAAAGCAATGAAGAATGCGCAAAAAGGAGGATTCGTATGCTGTACATAGGGATTGATCTGGGCACGTCGGCGGTAAAGCTGCTCCTGATGAATACGGAGGGAAAAATACTGAACACGGTATCCAAGGAGTATCCTCTGTATTTTCCTCATCCGGGCTGGTCGGAGCAGAATCCGGAGGACTGGTTTGAACAGACCGTGGAAGGGGTCAGGGAGCTGCTTAAAGGTGCGGACAAGGGGCAGGTGGCCGGCATCAGCTTCGGCGGCCAGATGCACGGGCTGGTGGTATTGGACGAGGAAGACAAGGTCATACGGCCCGCCATTCTCTGGAACGACGGCAGGACCGGGGAGGAGACGGCCTATCTGAACGACTGCATCGGCAGGGAGAAGCTGTCGGAGTATACTGCGAATATCGCTTTTGCAGGCTTCACGGCACCGAAGATCCTGTGGATGAAAAAGCACGAGCCGGAGAATTTTGCCCGGATCGCAAAGATCATGCTGCCCAAAGACTACATCGCCTACAAGCTCACGGGAGTGCACTGTACGGACGTCTCCGACGCTTCCGGCATGCTGCTGTTCGATGTAAAGAACCGGCGCTGGTCAAAGGAGATGTGCCAGATCTGCGGTGTCAGGGAGGATCAGCTGGCCCGGTGCTATGAGAGCTATGAGCCCGTGGGGAGAGTGCTTCCCTCCGTGGCGGAGGAGCTGGGGATCCCGGACACCGTGGCAGTGGCGGCGGGAGCCGGGGACAATGCGGCGGCGGCGGTGGGAACCGGCACCGTGGGGGACAATCGATGCAACATTTCGCTGGGCACCAGCGGCACCATATTTATCTCCTCCCGGAACTTCGGCGTGGACAGGTTCAATGCACTTCACTCCTTTGCCCATGCGGACGGGAGCTACCATCTGATGGGATGCATGCTTTCGGCGGCCTCCTGCAACAAGTGGTGGATGGACGGGATCATCGGCACCGGGGACTACGCCGCAGAGCAGGCGGCAATCGGGGAGCTGGGGGAGAACCATGTGTATTTCCTGCCCTATCTTATGGGAGAGCGCTCGCCCCACAACAACCCAGACGCAAGGGGCGTCTTTATCGGAATGACCATGGACACCTGCCGGGCGGACATGACGCAGGCGGTCTTGGAGGGAGTGGGCTTCGCCCTCAGGGATTCTCTGGAGGTTGCAAAGTCTCTGGGCATCCGGCTGGAGCGCACGAAGATCTGCGGCGGAGGGGCCAAGAGCCCTCTCTGGAGAAAAATCATCGCCAATATCCTGAACCTGAAGGTGGACGTCATCGAGAGCGAGGAGGGGCCGGCCCTTGGCGGTGCCATGCTGGCGGCGGTGGCCTGCGGGGAGTACAGAAGTGTGGAGGAGATCGCCGCAAAGGTGGTGAAGGTGGTGGATACCGTGGAGCCGGATCCGGAGCTGGCGGCCAGATATGACGCCAGATATGCCCGGTTCAAGGAAATCTATCCTGCCTGCAGACCCGTGTTCGACGTGCTGGCAGGACGCTGAGGGGGCGGCGCTGCTTTTTGGCTGTCTTGTCTGCGAACAGCCATACAACGACACAACGATACAATGATGATTAAAGAATATGTCGGCGCTGCACCGAGCTTCTATGCTGGCTCGGTGCAGCGCCGGCTTTTTTGATGAATCGTGTCACATCAGTCTGGCGAAGAGGAGGCCTGAGGGCTTCGCACACAGATGCCGTTCACCTCCACGCCCCCGTCCAGGGCGATCACAAGGCATTCCCTTCCGTCGATGGTGCGGGTCTCGATCAGGTCCGTGCGTTCGGGCTTCACCTTTACCACCACGTCAGGGGTCTTCACCTCGAAGGAGCGGGTGTTCATCACGTTGCTTGCGTATAGGGGGGTGTCCTCCCCGGCGGTTTCTTCATAATACTTGTCAAAATCAGCCAGCTTCTCGTTTGCCACCCCGCTGTCAGCCAGAATCGTCTTTACTTCGTTCTTGTCCAGCACGAGAGGCTCCGGGGACTCCTTGTGCTCCTCCGCCAGCTCGTTCAGCTTGTCATGGATGTTCTTCACCATCTCGATGCCGCAGTCCTCCCCCAGGGTGTCCTCGATCAGGGCCTGAAAGGTCTCCTTCTGGCTTCCGGCGGACAAGGGCAGGGGACAGCCCAGCAGCTGCTCCACGAAGTTCTCCTTCAGCTCCTCCGGGTTTTTGGAGTAATAAAGGGTGGAGTGGATATCGGCGCTCCTGTCGTTGAAGGCGGGGAACAGGAAGCCTGCCTCGGGAAGGGCCACCACCCAGTCCCGGGTGCGGTTGCGGAAGGTGTTCTCCGCCGCATCATAGCTTAAGCCCGGCTTGGACAGCTCCACGGGGCAGATACAGGACAGTATGTACTCGTAGACCTCATCGGAGGCGTCCTCCATGTCCATGCCGTCGGTGGCCCTGCCGGGCACGTCGTAGACATCATGGATCAGCAGGATCAGGTAGTTTCCCACATATTCGTAATTTTCAATGATTCTGTCATAATACTCTTCCAGCAGTCCGTCGTCCTTCAGCCTGCTGTCCCGCAGGCGCAGCAGAAAGGCCTGAGTGCCCTCTTGGTGTTCCGGAGTGGCGGAAGCCTTGGAAAGCGCCGCAGCGCCGAGGGAGTTCTCTGGGGCGTCAGTAAAGCCATCTTCTGCGTCAGAATCAGTTTCGGCAGCGTCAATTTCTTCTAAGGAACTGTCGTCGGAACTGCCGTCAGAAAAACTGGCGGCTGAGGGCATCTTGGAAAGATCCAGCTCGCTGGCCAGAGGAAATTCCAGATTCAGCAGGTTCTTGCCGAGGGTTCCGGACAAGACCTTTCGCAGAATCTCGAAATATTTGAACATCTCCTCCTCGGGCAGAGCCAGAAAGGCCTGCTTCAGTTCGGTCTTTTTATTCTTTTCGCCGTCCACGTAGCAGCCGCAGATGCGGGTGATGGAGCAGTTTCTTGGGGTGAGCAGCTTCTTGATCTCGGAAATTTCTTGTTTTGTCATGGTATACCTCCTGACCTGCCTCTGCAGGCGCTTTCTGATAGAGAACCCGATAAGGAACTGGATACGGATCCGGCGGCGTCTGCCTCCTTGGGGAGCAAGGGATGCCGCCGCAGTCTCCAGTATACACCATATTCTGTCAGGAGGCAAGGGAGACTCTGTGCCGTCAGGGGTGTATTGCAAAGGCTGTCTGGTAAAGGCCAGAAAGGCCTGCCAGACATGTTGAAAACAAATGATTGCGCAGAGAGCGATGATCGGATATACTGGAGACAGCCATTTGAATGCGCTGCATTCGGATTATGCTACTTGAAGGAAGTGTTCTGCTCGGAAGGAGTATTCTGTTTTGGAGTAATTAACCGGGAAAGGTAAAAATAAGGAGCGTCATGGAGGAACAGAAGAGAGAGCAGTTTAAGTTTGATGTATTTATCAGCTACCGTCACGCTGAGCTGGACAGCGCAGTGGCGGGATATCTTCAGAAAGCGCTGGAGCATTATAGAGTCCCTAGGGAGATACAGAAGAAATGCGGCAAGCCAAACATCCGCAGGGTATTCCGGGACGAGG
>CANOFQ010000196.1 GCA_947565325.1 uncultured bacterium | reverse complement strand
ACACCCAGGAAGAGGCGGCTGTCAATGGAAGATATGACAACTTGGGGCACCTCGGGACAATGGAAAACGGGGCACACAGATACAGAATATTCTGCCACTGTGGGTACAGTCAGGAAGTAACCCTTCCCTGCAATTTGTCAGGCGGCCACAACGTTCCTTTTTAAGGAAAACTGTATGAATACCATTGCTGTTATGTGAAACGCAATTGAAACACGATTTGTCATTTCCCACCGAATGCAGCCGCAAGTGCATTCAGAAAAGCGCAGTCGTCTACCATGATCCATTCACTAAAAGATTTGGTGTTAGTTTAAATAAGGAGTTTTACAAGGAGCTTTACTATGAAAAGAACTAAACACATGGCACTGTCTCTCGTCGCCGTCTTGCTGTCCTGCCTGACGGCAGGCTGTGGCAGGGCAGAGGAAGAGGCACCACGATCCGACGCAGGAGATTTCGTTTATGTGTCAGAAAGCCTGCCAAATTCTGCCCACACCGTCACCAATTTCTCCGCCACAGAAAATCATCTGTTCTTCCTTCGGCAGGAAAACAACTCATACACTGTCTGCCGCATCCCCTTGTCTGAGATCGGCAGCGAAACCGATTTTTCTGATTCAGAAACCGCACTGGCCCTTCCGGCCATTCTGTCCAGCCTGCCAGAGAATGCACCCGCCTATGATTTCGCCGGGATATTAGACTACGCAACAGATACAGAGCAGAACCTATACTGTCTGGCCGCTCTTTACAAGGGCAGCATCAGCCCGGAGCTTGTATGCGGCATACTATACAAGCAGTCCCCCGAAGGAGGCCTTCTCTACTGCAGGACTCTCCCGGATCTGCAGGCGCCTTTGCAGTTAGCTGACCTGATAGCCATAGATTCCGACGGCAGACCCTATGTCCTGCAGGGCAGCTCCATCCTGATGCTGGACAAAAACGGAGAAGCCGGCTCTGTCATTGCGCTGGAGAACAATCTTGTTCCAGATGCAGACATCCGCATCAGACTGCTGGCCGACAGCCAAGGGCACATCTATTATACCGCCGAAAATTACATTAACTATACCAGAGATACCTATCTGCTAGAGGGGAGCAGAAATCCCCGGCCCACGCAGGCATCCAAGCTTTCCGGCCGCCTGAGCATGCGCCTTTTCGAGGCTCCCGGCGGCCTGCTGGTTCAGTCTGACGATGACATATTATGCCGATACGATCAGAAGGCAGATTCCTTGTCGGAAATATTGAAATGGGAGGACAGCAATCTGTTGGGAAAGGACCTCCAAGACGTAACCCAGCTTGCGGAAAACTCTTTTCTGGTATCGTTGCAGTCATCGGACAGAAAGGAACTGCTGCTCTTAACGAGAACCTCCTCCTCTCAGTTCCCCCAGAAGGAGGAGATTGTCATTGCCTCCTTTTTCCCAAGCACTGCTTTAAAGCAGAGTGTAGTTGACTTTAACCTTGCCAGCGCACAGTACCATGTCTCCATTGAAACCTATGGAGCAGACTTCTACAGCGGAGATGAAAACGCTGCCGCCGTCACCCTCCTCGATGCCAGTCTGGTATCCGGCAACGGCCCTGACCTTCTGGATCTGTCCTCATTGGAAGTCAGCAAATATGCCGAGGGAAAAATGCTGGAGGATCTGTATTCCTACATAAACAATGATGATCTCTTTGACAAGGAAAGGTATCTGGATCATCTTCTGGAGGGCTATACAATAAACGGAAAGCTTGTCTGCATTCCGAAAAGCTTTTCTTTCCGCTCCCTGTGGGCTGTGGATCCCCGAGCCTTGTCAGTGGAGGAATGGACGCTGCCGGAAGTCATGGCACTGACGGAGCGCTATCCGGAGACTCCCCTTCTCATGCAGTCGGACTATGAATATATGCTGGAGACCTTCTGTTCCCCTTACTTTCTGGAGCATTTCGTGGACTGGGAAAAGGGAGAGGCAAGCTTCGACAGCGCTGAGTTCTGCCATATTCTGACATGGATCAAGGCACAGACAAGAAAAACTGTGGCAGAGGACGAAACCGAGCTGGCGGCGAACAGCTGGACCTATCAGTTCATAGATTATCTGTCAATGGCGTGGAGGTACGATACGGATACAGCCATGCGGGGCTATCCTTCCGCGGACGGCGAGGGACGCTTTTTCGTCATGACCACTGACGCCCTCAGCATCCTGTCCGATTCCCGGCACAAGGAGGGGGCATGGGAATTTCTGCGGCACTTCCTGTCGGAGGACACTTACGGCAACGGCTTCCCCACCCGCAGGGATCTGCTGGCAGAGCTGGCAGAGGAGGCCGTAACTCCCAGATATGCTCTGGACGAAAAGGGAAACCGGGTAAAGAATTCGGAGGGAGAGGACTGGATCCTGCCCAAGGGAAACATCTACATCAACGGCGAGCCTCTGGAATTCTTCGCTCTGGAGCAGGAGCAGGCAGACGCTGTGATGGACGCCATCGCAAAAATCGACTTTTCGCCCAGAACCGGCACGGAAAACACCGTCATCGAAATCATCCTGCAGGAGGCGAACGACTTCTTTAACGGCCCGAAAACGGAGGCGCAGGTAGCCGCCGTCATCCAGAACCGGGTTCGGACGCTGCTGCAGGAAAACAGCCTAAAACAGCCCTGAAAGTGATTTCGCTTTTTTTCACAATCTTAAGCTTCATTTCTATTTACTTTTCCATTTTTTAGTTGTAGGATAGTAGGGCAAGGGCTGGAGGCCCCTGCCCTGTTCGCTTTACCCTGGCTGCTGTGCAAGGGCGGCAGACTGCTGCACGAGTACAACAGACCACCTTGCAGCACAGCTGCGTCAGCCGCAAAGCGATATAGGAACAGTCTCCACAGAAGAATATAAGACAAGGATATAAAGCAAAAGAATGTGGAACAGATGAAGACAAAGTAGAATTTATATGAAGAAAGGAATCTGAAAAATCATGAAAAAATTGAATGTTGCGGTTTTCTTCGGCGGGTGCTCCCCCGAATACAGCGTGTCCCTCTCCTCCGCCTCCGGCGTGATCCTGAATCTGGACCGAGAGAAATATGATGTGCTTCCCATCGGCATCACTCAGGAGGGAACATGGTACTATTACACCGGTTCCGTGGACAGGATGCTGGACGATACATGGCATAACCAGAATGACTGCGTTCCCGCCGTGCTTTCCCCCAACAGAGGAGAGAACAGCCTGCTTCTGCTGGAGCAGCAGGGTATCCGCCGTCTGCACATAGACGTGGCCTTCCCGGTACTCCATGGCCAAAACGGCGAGGACGGCACCCTGCAGGGGCTGCTGGAGCTGGCGGGCATCCCCGTGGCCGGCTGCGGCACCCTGGCTTCCGCCCTCAGTATGGACAAGGATCGTGCTCACAAGCTGGTGGGACTGGAAGGAATCCTGATCCCTCATTCACTGGTACTGGAGGGCAGCATGGCTTCGGAAAACAAGCTCCCTCTTGACCGGGCATCTGCCTTTGCAGAGGAAATCGGCTACCCTCTTTACGTAAAGCCGGTAAAGGCAGGTTCTTCCTACGGTGTCACCAAGGTCACGGAGGCCTCCCAGCTTTCCGCCGCCATAGCGCTGGCCTTCAAATATGACACACAAGTCATTTTGGAGGAGAATATCGACGGCTTCGAGGTGGGCTGCGCCGTGCTGGGCAATCAGGAGCTGATCGTAGGCGAGGTGGACGAGATCGAGCTTTCCAGCGGTTTCTTCGACTTCACGGAAAAATACACCCTGAAGACCTCCGCCATCCATGTGCCCGCCAGAATCGCCCCCGAAAAGGCGGCGGAGATCAAGGAGACCGCAAAGCGTATCTACCGTGCGCTTGGCTGCCGGGGCTTCGCAAGAGTGGATATGTTCCTCACCCCGGATGGCAAAGTGGTGTTCAACGAGGCCAACACCATACCCGGCTTCACTTCACACAGCCGTTATCCCGGCATGATGAAGGCTGCGGGCCATTCCTTCGGCGAGGTTCTCACAAGGATCATCGAGCTTGCCTTTGAGAAATAAGGCGGCAAGTTTCTGTTGTCATGGCCGCCGCCATTCAAAGCAGTAATAGAAGTGGCAGAAGCAACTGACGCAACAAAAGCAACAGATATAGCAGATGTAACCTGAAGCGACAAAATGTAACCGAAAACGGAGCGTAGCAGATGCATATTACAAAAAATTACGGAGCACTGGATCGGTTTCGGGTGGCAGCCGCCATTCTGGTGGTTGCCATCCACACCTCTCCTCTGGCTTCCATCAATGAGAGCGCAGACTTTTTTCTAACCAGAGTACTGGCACGGATCGCTGTGCCCTTTTTCCTCATGGTAACAGGGCATTTTGTGGCGGCCCGTTTTCTTGACTCCCAGCAGGAGGGGAACACTGCCCTGAAGAAATATCTGGCAAAGACCTCTTTGCTGTATGTCGTCTGCATCCTCCTTTATCTGCCCATCGGCATCTATGCAGGACATTATAAGGACATGACCGTGGGCGGGGCCCTGCGCATGCTGGTCTTTGACGGAACCTTCTACCACCTCTGGTACTTTCCTGCCGCCATCTTGGGTCTGCTGCTGGTATACCTGATGAGCAGGTTCTTAAGCCTGCGCATCATGACGATCGTGTCATTTGTTCTGTATGTTGTAGGTCTGTTCGGCGACAGCTACTACGGAATCGCCCAGAAGGCGCCCGTCGTGGAAGGTGTCTACGAATTTATTTTCAGGATCTCCTCCTATACCAGAAACGGTCTGTTTTTTGCCCCTGTCTTTCTGGTAATGGGGATGTGGGCGGGCACAAAAGCCAAGCGGCAGGAGCTTCCGGAGATTCCGGCCGGAGAGCCCCTCACGGACCGGCAGGAGCTTTTATCCGACTGCATGGGGCTGGTTTTCTCCTTCTTCATTATGTCCGGCGAGGCATTCCTGCTGCGCTTTTTTGAATGCCAGCGCCATGACAGTATGTACCTCATGCTGATTCCCACCATGTATTTCCTATACCAGTGCCTCTCCGCCTCCCATACGGCGTGCAACAAGGGCTTCCGCACCGCAGCCATGTGGATCTACATATTACATCCGGGAATCATCGTGCTGGTGAGGGGAGCAGCAAAGCCTCTGCAGCTGACAAAGCTTCTGGTAGAGAACAATCTGGTGCATTATCTATGTGTGACACTGCTGTCAGTAATGGCCGGCTACCTGATCGTATTTATCCGGTCACTGTTCTCCTCCCGCTCCGACCGGAAAAACCGGGAAGTAAAAATCACTGAAATATGTGACCTTCTGGAACGGGAAGAGCAGAACGCCCGAAATGCCGAAGCAGGAAGATACGACACCCCCTCTGTGGATGACCTGATTTCGGAGATACCGGAGGATGCTCTGGGTTCAGAAATCTCGGCAGATACCCTGCAGGAGGATCTGAATCCTGAAATTTCAGAGGATGCCCCCCTTCCTAATGCATCATCCGCCCCGCCTGCAGCTCCCGGTTCCTCCAGCAGGCTCTCCTATGGCAGAGAGGGGCTGCGGGCATGGATCGAGCTGGACGGCGATGCCCTGAAGCACAATGTAGAGTTTCTCCGCTCAAGACTGCCGGCAGGCTGCCGCCTGATGCCTGCCGTGAAAGCGGAGGCATATGGCCACGGCGGCACAGTCATTGCCGGACTGCTGAACCGGCTGGGTGTCGACGCATTCTGTGTGGCCTGCCTGGCTGAGGGCATCGCACTGCGGGAGGCAGGGATTCAGGGAGAGATCCTGATCTTGGGATATACCCCTCCGGAAGACTTCCGTCTGCTCCACCTCCATCAGCTGACCCAGTCCGTGGTGGACTATGAGTACGCCAGGCACCTGAACCATTTCGGGAAAAAGCTCCATGTACATCTGGCCATTGACACGGGCATGCACCGTCTGGGCATACGCTGCGAAAACCTGGAGGAGATTCTGTCCGTCTGCAAAATGAAGAACCTGAGCATTGACGGCTTTTTCACCCACCTCTGCGTCTCCGACTCGCAGCTGTATCAGGACAGGATGTTTACCGAAAGCCAGCTTCAGGCTTTCTTTCAGGTGACAGATATTATCAGGCAGCACGGGCATCCCTGCCACGGGCTTCACATACTTGCCAGCTACGGCATTCTGAATCTGCTGGAGGAACCCCTGCTGGAGGATGTTTCCTCATCGCAGGAGACGGCGGCCGCCCTGCACATCGCCGAATACGACTCTGCCCGAAGCAGCGGCCCCGATCCGCAGAAACAGAAGCGGGGACACGGCTGCGGCCTGCAGAAGCAAAATGACGGACGCAGCCCCCGGACCCGTCTGGCGGCAGACTATGTCCGTCCGGGCATCGTTCTTTACGGTATACTGAGCAATAAGGCGGACAGCAGCCTATGGCGCAGCTTCCTGCGTCCGGTTCTGTCCCTGAAGGCCCGTGTCTCCTCCGTCAGGCCCCTCTACGCCGGAGAGGCCACCGGCTACGGCGCCGCCTTTACCGCAAAAAGGAATATGAAGATCGCCACGATTTCCATCGGATATGCCGACGGCCTGCCCCGTGAGCTCTCCTACGGCAAGGGCAGCGTCCTGATAAACGGATACCGGGCCGTGATTCTGGGACGGATCTGCATGGATCAGACCATCGTGGACGTAAGCAGGATTCCTCGGATTCAAGCCGGTGACACAGTTGTCATAATCGGAAAATCCGGCTCTTTGGAGAATACCGCCGACAGCCTGGCCACCCAGTGCGGCACCATCACCAACGAATTCCTGAGCAGACTGGGCGGAAGACTGGATCGGATCCTATTGCCGCCGCAGTAGAGCGAGAACACTTCTGAATCACAGAAGGGCTTATCCCCAATCTTCGGGATAAGCCCTCCTTATTTAGCCTTATTTAGCTGAACATCGAAAAAGCGTCCACCTTCGTCACACCGTCCACATGGACAAACACAGACATATATGTAATGCCATTATCCTGATACTCATATTCAAAACATTCGATGACGTTCTCCTGAATCTTTTCTTTGAAATTATTAGC
>CANOFQ010000195.1 GCA_947565325.1 uncultured bacterium | reverse complement strand
TCCCAGCTTTTATTTTGATTGGCGATATTTTAGTCTTACCTTATTTAACGCATCATGCTCTCCATTATAAGGAACCGGCGGTTCTGAAACAGGTCTGGCTTCCCGGCGGTCAGGCTCTTCTGCAGCGGACTTTTCTGTGTAAGAAGCTTCCGGAAACGGATATCCCTGAGCTTGATCCGTCTGCGCCTTTTCTTCCTCTGTCTGCCCGGAAATGGAATCGGCCCCCTTCTGGCTTTCAAACACTTGATCAGCGTCATTCTTATCCGGATTCAACAACTCATTAAGTGCCTTTTTGAAATTACTGTCTTTCTTCATTTGAACCTCTCCTTATTCCGGCTGTTTTTGGCTCACTATTCTGATAATTATAACATTGTATACATACATTTTCAAGTAGTTCATGGAAATTCACATTATAAATAACCTTTTCCCATGGTTCTCGGAGACTGCGCCCCATCTGCCGCATATTGTTCCGCATTTCCGGAAAGACAGCCCGAAACTGCCCGGCTGCCCCCCGGCGTCCCGCCCTCAAAGCCCGTATAATGAAATATCCGGCAGAATATTTGCTTATTGACAATCAATCGGCACAAGAAATATAATGAATATGCACATCATATACTGGTTTCCTGCGGGAGGGAACATCCTCCGGGGAAAGCCGACTGACAGCGCCCGGCAAGGCGGGCAATGCCCGGAAAAACGGGCAGGGAGGTACAGACATGAGTTTCTTATCGGCGAACCACTCAGTCCCTATCGTATTGATGCCTCTGTACGGAACGGAGGAGCTGGCCCGGAAAATCGAGTATTATCTCCGGGAGACCTACAACAAGGAAGAATGCCACGTGGTTAATGCGGAAATCGTCCGCTTTTCCACGGGAGACGCCAAGGCCGTTCTGGAGGAGACGGTTCGGGGGGCCGACGTATACATTCTGGTTGACGTCGGCAATTATGCCTGCTCCTACCAGATGTACAAGCAGCAGGTGCCCATGTCGCCGGACGAGCATTTCCAGAACCTGAAGCGCACCGTCTCCGCCATCGGCGGCAAGGCGGCCCGAGTCAACGTGATCTCCCCGCTCCTTTATTCCAGCCGTCAGGACAGACGGATCTCCCGGGAGTCTCTGGACTGCGCCATGGCGCTGCGGGAGCTGGAGAACATCGGCGTGAAGAACATCACGGCCTTCGACGTCCACGACAACAGAGTGGCCAATGCGGTTCCCTATACGGGCTTCGACGATCTTTTCCCCATCTATCAGGTGATCAAGGCCATCAAGAAAAACTATCCTGACGTAGAGTTTTCTGAGGAGCATTCTCTTTTCATATCCCCCGATCTGGGGGCAACCACAAGGAATTTCAAGTACACCAACGAGCTGGGTCTGGACATGGGCATCTTCTATAAACGAAGATCCAGAACCAAGGTGGTAGACGGCAGTTATGTCGTGGATGTACATAAATACATCGGTCCCGCCCTGCAGGACAAGGACATCTTTATCGTCGATGACATGATCTGCTCCGGAACCACCATGCTGGACGTGGCGAAATACTGTAAGCGGGAGGGGGCCAGACGGGTCTTCGCCATCGCCACCTTCGCTCTTTTCACCGACGGGCTCCAGCATTTCAACGAGGCCCATGAGGAGGGTGCGCTGGATGCCGTGTTCATCACGAATGCCTCCTACCGCCGGGAGGAGATCACAAGTGCGCCATGGTACAGAGAGGTGGACATCACCAAGTACATCGCCATCTATATCCACTCCGTGAACGCAGGAAAGTCCATCTCCAAGCTTCTGGATCCCCATGAAAAGATCCAGCGGCTGCTGCACAGGAAATAACCAGCGCCTTCCCAAAACACTTCGGATCCGAACAGCAAAGCAGAGGAGCATCCTGGCCGGACGGCAGCACAGCCGTTGCCGTGCGGTAAGACGCAGCACCGAGGACTGCACCGGCCGGACAGCAGCGCATTCAACGCCGTGCGGCAAGCCACAGCACCGAGGACTGCACCGGCCGGACAGCAGCGCATTCAACGCCGCGCGGTGAGCCACAGCTTCAGAAAGGAGAGACTCCGCCATGTGGACGAAAAGGAAAAAGCGCATTTTCGACATCATCCAGATCGGCTACGACGAGGACTGGCAGAGCCGCCTGTTCGACATTATGCTGATCGTCATGATCCTTGCCAATCTCCTCATCGTCATCGTCTCCACCTTTCAGGAGGCCGCTCCCTACATGGGTGCGCTGGAGCTGGTGGAATGGGTCACGGTAGTGGTGTTCGCCATAGAATACGGGCTCAGGATCTGGACGGCGGAATATCTCTATCCGGGCCTGACCAAGGGACGGGCCGCACTGAAGTATATGCTTTCCTTCAACGGGATCATCGACATGCTCTCCTTCCTGCCCCACCTGCTGCCCTTCTTCTTCCCCGCAGGCGTGGTGGCCTTCCGGATGTTCCGGGTGGTGCGCATCTTCCGGCTGTTTCGGATCAACGCCTACTATGACGGCCTGAACGTAATAGGAGAAGTCATCCGGAGCAAAAAGGATCAGATTTTATCTTCCGTCTTCATTATACTGGTGCTGATGACGGCCTCCTCCCTCTGTATGTACGGGCTGGAGCACGAGGCACAGCCGGAGGTCTTCAGAAACGCCTTCTCCGGCTTCTGGTGGGCCGTGTCCACCCTTCTGACGGTGGGGTACGGAGATATCTACCCCGTCACCGCTCTGGGGCGGCTCTTCGGCATCGCCATCACCTTTCTGGGCGTGGGCATGGTAGCCATCCCTACCGGCATCCTGTCCGCCGGCTTCGTGGAGCAGTACAGCCGCTTAAAAAGCCTGAAGGACTATTCCGCCGAGACGGATATCCGTTTCGTCCGGCTGGAGATTCAGGAGGGACATCCGTGGATCGGCAGGAGGATCAGCGAGCTGTCCCTGCCGCCGGGCCTGCTGATCGCCCTGATCCAGCGCAGGGGGCAGGCAGTGGTGCCAAAGGGCAATTCCGTGGTACGTCAGGACGACCATGTGGTACTGGGTGCGGAGGGCTATAAGGAGGATTCCGACATCGACTTAAAGGAGCTGGTCCTGAGAGAGGGGCATCCTTGGGCGAACCGGCAGATCCGGGAGCTGAACATTGCCCGGCACACCTTGATCGTCATGGTGCGGCGGGACGGACGGCTGCTGATCCCCGACGGCTCCCTGCTGCTTCTGGCGGGAGACATGCTCGTCATGTACACCAAGCGGACTTACCGGGACATGCAGACGATTCCCCCGGTGTGAGCCACGCTCAAAAAGCCGGTATTTTTCTCAGGAACAGCAAGCCTGTCAGGAGCCTTCGAGCCATGCGGAGGCGAATCGGCTCCGAGGCGAATTCCTGAACAAATTCAACGGACAAATTCTTGTCAGGTTCCGATTTACATTGTCTCGGTTCTATGATAGACTAAGCCTGAAAGCGGCAGGAATGCCGAATCGGGCTTTTTGATGTGCCGATGTTCCCGGCAGCAGCCGGCCTTTTTGACAAGCCGGAACCAAAATTTTGCCTATATGGGCAGGATTCCGCTGTTAAGCGCCTAAAGGTTGGCGGCTATGCCAGCCATACCTTGGAAGAGGCAGAGGAAAAAAGCGGCAGTCAGGTGTCACAGAAGTCCTTTCGCTTTCCGCCGCAGAAGCTGTAGAAAATACATAATATCAAGAAAGGCAGCATCATGATTATTCCGAAACATTTTGAGAACCCCAAGGTATTGCATGAGAACGCAATGCCTTACAGGGCGTACTACATTCCTTCGGACAGAAGGCAGGACGATCTGGTGGAGCACAGAGACCGCTCCCCCCGCTTCTTGTCGCTGAACGGCACTTGGGACTTTCATTATTATGGAAGCCTCTATGAGCTGAAGGAGGATTTCTTTGGGGAGGACTATGCGCCGGGAACGGACTGGACCACCATCCCCGTGCCCTCCCTCTGGCAGACCCAGGGCTTCGACAGCCACCAGTACACAAATGTGCGCTATCCCTTCCCTCTGGATCCTCCTTACGTCCCTCAGGAGAATCCCTGCGGCGCTTACAGACGCCGCTTCGTCTGGCACAGGGATGCCGCCGCACCCAGGACCTTCCTGAACTTCGAGGGCGTGGACTCCTGCTTCTATGTGTGGCTGAACGGACAGTATGTGGGCTACAGTCAGGTCTCCCACTCCACCTCCGAATTCGACCTGACGGGGCTCCTCCGGGAGGGCGAGAACCTGCTGGCCGTTCTGGTGCTGAAATGGTGCGACGGAAGCTATATGGAGGATCAGGACAAGTTCCGCATGAGCGGCATCTTCCGGGACGTCTATCTGCTGAACCGTCCTCAGGAATGCGTCTATGACTATTTCCTGAAGACCCGGCTGAGCGAGGACAGAGGCGAGGCCTCCGTAGAGATCACCTTCTCCTATCTGGATCAGGAGCTTCCCGTCCGTGTGTCCGTGGAGGACGCAGAGGGCAGGACGGTGGCGGAGGCGGAGGGCGGCAGCTCCCTGCAGCTGAAGGTGCCCGGGGCGAAGCTCTGGAGCGCAGAGACCCCTTATCTGTACACTGTGGTCATAGAGACGGAGCAGGAGGTCATCACGGAGCGCATGGGCCTGCGGGAGGTCTGCGTCCGGGATGCGGTCTTGTACTTCAACGGCCAGAACATCAAGCTCCACGGCGTGAACCGCCACGACAGCGACCCGGTCACCGGCTTCACCATCAGTCTGGAGCAGATGCACAGGGATCTGTCCCTGATGAAGGAGCATAACGTGAACTCCATCCGCACCAGCCATTACCCCAATGCGCCCCAGTTCTACCAGCTCTGCGACCAGTACGGTTTCTACGTGATGGACGAGGCGGACAACGAGAGCCACGGCGCCGAGGTTGCCTACAAGCAGGAATGGGGCCGCAACAACGAATGGCTTGCGGACAATCCCCTCTATACACCGGCCACGGTGGACAGAACCATGCGGTGCGTGATGCGGGACAAGAACCGCCCCTGCGTCTTCAGCTGGTCCATGGGCAACGAGGCCGCCTACGGCTGCACCTTTGAGGAGGCCCTGCGGCAGACCAAGTTCTACGATGACACTCGTGTCACTCACTATGAGAACGCCTACAATGTGCCTCAGAGCAAGAAGAACGACTATGATTATTCCTGCATCGATCTGTACAGCAGGATGTATCTGGCCCCCAGAGACTACCATTCCTATTTCTCCGTGACGGAGGAACGGGACAGCGACCATCGCTACGACGCTCCCGCCAAGAGGCCTCTGTTCCTGTGCGAGTATGCCCATGCCATGGGCAACGGCCCCGGAAATCTGGAGGATTATTTTCAGGTCATGCAGCAGTACGACGGCGCCTGCGGAGGCATGGTCTGGGAATGGTGCGATCATGCCATCGATAAGGGCCACACTGTCTCCGGCAAGAAGATCTACGCTTATGGAGGCGACCACGGCGAGTTCCCCCATGACGGCAATTTCTGCATGGACGGGCTGGTGTATCCTGACCGCCGCCCCCACACGGGACTGCTGGAATTCAAGAACGTCCATCGCCCTGCCAGAGTGGTCTCCCTGGATCCTGACACCGGTGTCATGAAGCTGCATAACTATATGGATTTCCTTAATCTGAAGGATTACTGCTATCTTGGCTGGGAGGTAAGTCAGGACGGCGAAAAGCTGGCGGAGGGCCGCCTGGAGGATGCCGCTTCGCTGGACATCGCTCCTCATCAGGAGGGAACCGTCACCCTGCAGCTTCCTGAGGCCCGTCACGGAAAATGTTACCTGAAGGTGACATGGCTCCTGAGAAAGGACATGGGCACCCTTCCGGCAGGGGCGGCGCTGGGCTTCGACGAGGTGCTTCTCCCCACCCGGGAGAATCGGACCGCCTTGTCCGAAAGGCTGCTGCAGAAGCCCTTCTGCGGGGATAGGGCCCAGCTTCTCACGGAGGAGGACGACCGCTTCCTGATTCTGAAGTCGGATGCCTTCTGCTATACCTATGACAAAGTCGCCGGAGCCTTCTCCCGGATGGTGAACCATAACCGGACCGTGCTGGAGCGTCCCATGGAGTTCAATATATGGCGGGCCCCCACGGACAATGACCGGAACATCCGCCGCACCTGGTCGGACGTGCAGTATGATCGTCCCGTGGTTAGAACCTATTCCACAGAGCATTCCGCAGGGGAAGAGAAGGGGCAGTGCTACGTGGAGATCCGCACCCTCCTCTCTCTGGCTCCCACGTATATGCAGCGGATCATGGATATCTGCGGTGTCTGGCGGGTATGGGGAGACGGAAGTCTGGACGTGTGTCTGGAAGTGAAGAAGAATCCCGTCTTCCCCAGACTGCCCCGGTTCGGCGTCCGCATGACGCTTCCGGAAGACATGACTCAGGTGGACTACTATGGCCTCGGGCCGGTGGAAAGCTACACGGACAAGTGCCGGGCCAGCTATCACGGCCTGTTCCATGAGACCGTGGACTCGCTGTTCGAGGATTATATCTTCCCGCAGGAGAACGGAAGCCACTGGGACACGGACTTCGTGACGGTGGCCGGCGGAGGGCTTACCCTGTCCGCAGTCTCCCCTGAGCCCTTCTCCTTCAATGCGTCCCGCTACACGCAGGAAGAGCTTACATCCAGGGCCCACAATTACGAGCTGGTTCCCTGCGGACACACCGTCCTCTGCATCGACTATAAGCAAGACGGCATCGGCTCCAACAGCTGCGGGCCGGAGCCTGAGGAGCAGTACAAGTTCCTAGAGAACGAGTTCAGCTTCTCCTTCGGACTGCGGTTCGAGGGATAAACCAAAAGCCTCCTGTCTCAAAGACTGGCCTGCAGGGCCAGTCTCACCGTTGACAGGAGGCTTTTTTCAGTCGTTTTTAATGACAGCCGTTTTTAATGACAGCCCTTAACAAGGGCGCATAGGCCGTTCCGGTTTTACCTTTTCTTCCGTGTCAGGAAAATTCCAATAATTGCACCGATAAGGACAATCGGTGCCGCTCTGACAAACAGCCATTCAAATGAGTGAAAT
>CANOFQ010000194.1 GCA_947565325.1 uncultured bacterium | reverse complement strand
TTCCAGTTCCGCATCTGTCCTTCCGGCGCCCATCCCCGGGAAGGGCTTCTGGCTTTTTCTCCCACATCAGAAACGCCGGACTTCCATCCCGAAAGGGACCGGAAATCCGGCGGTGCCACCCTAATTGACGCTGATGCGTCCGTCTTGTCTGCCGCTAACGCCGGCCTGCGCCATGGTTACGCCTGAGCTTTCCGCTGCACTGCACTCTGCCTCTGAGCATCGCAGCAGTGCATATGCGCCGAACAGGGCCTCCCATGGGACTCAGAGGCAGGTTCCGGATCCTCCGCACAAGGGCCTTCCAGCCGCAGCACCTTGTTTTATTCCCCGCCGGCGCTGCCACGCCCTCTCTCTGGAATGCTTTCCAGATCCGTACTATTCCTCTTCAAAGTCTCCTTCCCATCTGTATGTATGAAATTATAGTGCAGACTCTCGGGCTTTGTCAAGAATTATCTGCGTTTCAGCTGCGGAATTATGGGCTACGGAAAGGAAAAATAAAAGGTCTGATATAAGAAGGGTATGGAATCATTTTTGCGACAGGATTTTGGATTTCCGTGGTTTTGTACTTTCTCTTGTTGACAAGCCTTTCAAGATAAAGTACAGTTATCTATAGACAGATGTCTTATGGGTCATGTCACATGAGATATATTCTGGGAGTCATGTTCTATGGGGCAAGCGCCACAAGTCAGGCTAGAGGTGATAAGGTGAGACTGCGCAATATTACGGGGTGCCGGGAAGCGATTGCAGAAAGCCCATATGTAGTACGAGAGGCGCTGCTCTCCGGATATGCCGGAGCATGGAAGGAAATTTTCGGAAACGAAAATCCGCTCCACATTGAGATCGGTATGGGAAAGGGAAAATTCATACATACTATGGCTAAGGAACATCCGAATGTCAACTATGTGGGCATTGAGAAATACTCCAGTGTGCTGCTGAGAGCAGTCCAGAAGCTGGAGCAGGAGGAGGTTCCTAACCTGAAGCTGGTGCGGACGGATGCCGAGGGTATTGAAGGCGTGTTCGGCATTGGAGAGGTGGACAAGATATATCTGAATTTTTCCGATCCATGGCCAAAGGACAGGCATGCCAAGCGCAGGCTGCCGTCAAGAGAATTTTTGAACCGCTACAGGCGGATCCTGAAGCCTGAAGGCAGTCTGGAGTTCAAGACGGACAACAGGGAGCTTTTTGACTTCGCTCTGGAGGAGCTGGAGCCGGCAGGCTGGGAAGCGCAGGCCCTGACCTATGATCTGCACAGAGATGAGCAGATGATGGAGGGAAACGTGATGACAGAGTATGAGGAGAAGTTCTCCGCCATGGGAAATCCCATCTGCAAGTATGTGATCCGTCCCATTGGCAGATGAGATCCGTGGTGCAGATATTTCCCTGCCAATGGTTTCCGCTAAGAGGCGGCGGGCCGGGGGAGGTCTTCCCACAAGGGCCGGCAGAGGCCCAACGCACTAGGAGGCGGAGTGGGGCACAGGACAGATGCATAAGCAGAGGGTAAAGACGGAAAGCTGAGTCGGCGCCGCATTTCGGGCTTTCCGGACTTATTATCAAAACAATCACAATGAAAGCGGAGCAGAAAGGGGCATACCATGGAGTACAGATTTACGGCTGAAAATTTTGAGAAGGAGGTTCTGCAGGCATCCACGCCCGTGCTGGTGGATTTTTATGCGGACTGGTGCAATCCCTGCAGGATGATGGGGCCCGTGGTGGCAAAGATGGCAGCGGAGTTCGAGGGAAGGGTAAAGGTAGGCAAATGCAATATCGACGAGTGCATGGAGCTGGCCAGAAGCTACCAGATCTCAAGCATTCCTGCATTCATTATCTTTAAGGACGGCAAGCCGGCGGCGAACTATGTGGGTTCCATGCCTGCGGCCGAGCTGCGGCAGAGGCTGGAGGATGCTCTGGCCTGAACAATGGTTTTGTGGCGGCCGTATCAGTGTGCACATGAAGGGCTGCCTGAGAAAAAGGCCGGGCACTGCCTATAGGCTGAGGGGATAGCCATGAGGGAGCCATGGGTTCGGGGGCATCATAAAAAGGCGGAACGGCCGCCGCAGTGCGGCAGGGGGTTGGATTGAGATGAAAAAAGAAACAATTGCCGTTGAGGGCAAAAAAGTATTGATGTGCGTAGTGGCAGCATTTCTGTACGCTGTAGGGATGAACTTCTTCATCGTGCCCACTAAGCTGTATTCAGGCGGCGTCATGGGTATCAGCCAGGTGATCAGAACTCTGCTGACAGAGTCTCTGCATCTGAATTTTAACGGCTTCGACATTGCCGGTGTGATTTATTACATTATTAACATCCCTATCTTTGTGCTGGCCTTTGCCAGACTGGGCAGGAAGTTCTTTGTGAAGACACTGGTGATGGTCACTTCCATGACTATATTTCTGTCTGTGATTCCGGTGACGGTGATCGTGAAGGATTCCATGGCCTCCTGCATGGTGGGCGGCATCATCTCCGGCGGCGGTATCGGCATCGCCCTGCGCATGGGCTCCTCCAGCGGCGGCATGGACGTGGTGGGACTGATGCTGGCCAGATGGAAGAAGGATTTCAGTGTGGGGAAGGTGAGCCTGCTGATGAATCTGGTCTTGTACGGGGTCTGCTGGTTCTTGTTTGATGAAGAGACCGTGGTATACTCTATCATTTATGCTGCTGTGTATTCCGTGGCCATGGACAAGGTTCATACCCAGAACATTACCGTGGAGGCCAAGATCATCACCAAGGCGGACACGGCCGCACTGGAAAAGGCGATTCTGGACGAGATCTACAGAGGCGTCACCAAATGGTCTACTCTGGGGGCATTTACTTATGAACAGTCCCATCTGCTCTATGTCACGCTGTCCAAGTACGAGGTGGGACGGCTGAAGACAGTAGTACGGAAGTTCGATCCCAATGCGTTCATCGTGATCACCGAGGGCGTCAGCGTGGATGGAAACTTCCTGAGGAAGCTGTAGAGGGCAGGATGTATACGCAGTGAGACATCATCCATCCTATGGGGGCGCAGGCCCCCGCAGGGTGGATGTTTTCATAGGAAGGCACAGGCCCCGGCGGGGCAAATGCCTTTATTCCCGCAGGCAATGAGTCAAGTCAGCAAAGCTGACCTTGTGCCGTGCCCGCACGGGCATAAAGCCAATTTCTAATTGGCTTGCGAATGCCGCAAGGGTCGAATTCCCCGCAGTCTGCTGGGCATCAAGCTTGATACCCTGTGGGCTCGCTGCGGGGTATTTGAGTAGGAAGGCGCAGGCTCCTCTGGGCGGATGTTTTGTATGGGGAGCACGGATAGAAATTTCACGGGGAGGAAGAACGGAGGAACGGCAATGGGAATTTTGGCGGCGTTTATGGTGCCCCATCCGCCTCTGATCCTGCCGGAGGTGGGCGGGGGCGAAGAAAAGAAAATTCAGGATACGGTCAATGCTTATGAGGAAGCGGCCCGCAGGATCGGGGCTCTGGAGCCGGAGACGATCGTGCTCCTGTCTCCCCATCAGGTGATGTACGGGGATTATTTTCACATTTCCCCGGGGAAAGGGGCGAAGGGGGACTTCGGCCAGTTCCGGGCGGCGCAGGTGAAGCTGGAGGCCGTCTATGACAGAGAACTGACGGACAAGCTCTGCCGTCTTGCGGCGGAGAGGGAACTGCCCGCAGGGACGCTGGGGGAGCGGGACGGGCGGCTTGACCATGGCACCATGGTGCCGCTGTATTTCGTGAACCGGTACTGGAAGGAGTACAGGCTGGTGCGGATAGGGCTGTCGGGGCTTCCCCTGATCAGGCATTACCAGTTGGGGCAGTGCATCAAGGCGGCTGCAGAAGCCCTGAACCGCAGGACGGTGGTGATCGCCAGCGGGGATCTGTCCCATAGGCTGAAGGAGGAGGGGCCCTACGGATACCAGAAGGAGGGGCCCGAATATGACAGCCGCATCATGGACGTGATGGGCAGAGGCGCATTCGGCCGGCTGCTGGAGTTCCCGGAGGAATTCTGCGAAAGGGCGGGGGAATGCGGGCACAGGGCCTTCACCGTCATGGCGGGAGCGCTGGACAGGAGCCGGATCCTGAGTGAGAGACTGTCCTATGAAGGCCCCTTCGGCGTGGGGTACGGCGTCTGCTGCTATTCCGTGGAGGGGGATGACCCGGAACGGGATTTCGGGGAACAGTACGAGGAAAGGATCCGGCAGGAGATCCTGCGGAGAAAGGGGCAGGAGGATGCCTATGTGGCGCTGGCAAGGCAGGTCATAGAGGCCTGCGTGGGCCGGGGGGAAAGGCTGCCCCTGCCCCAGGGACTGCCCCGGGAGATGTATGAGCGCAGGGCCGGGGTGTTCGTGTCCATCAAGGAGGACGGGCGGCTTCGGGGCTGCATCGGCACCATTCAGGCAGTGCAGGAGTCTCTGGCGGAGGAGATCATGGAAAATGCTGTCAGCGCCTCCACGGGGGATCCCCGCTTTTCTGCCGTGGAGCCATGGGAGCTGGACAGGCTGGTCATCAGCGTGGACGTGCTGGGAGAGATGGAAAAGATAGACTCTCCGGCGCAGCTGGACCCGGTGCGGTACGGGGAGGTGGTGACCAAGGGGCGCAAGCGGGGGCTTCTGCTGCCTAATCTGGAGGGCGTGGACACAGTGGAGGAGCAGGTGGCCATAGCGAAGCGCAAGGCCGGCATCGGGGAATGGGAGAAGGCGGAGCTGGAAAGGTTCGAGGTGGTCCGGCACGAGGTAGAAGGGGCCCAGTGATAAATTTCAGGCTTGTTGGTTTTTATGTGTCAGGCTTTGTGTGGATTTAAAGACATAGGCATAATGAATCGGACGGCAGTATCGGAGGTGTGGCCTCAGGGCAGTGGCAGAGGAACCACAGCTTCTGGGCGATGGCATAGGCTCCGTAGCTTTAGGGTGATAGAGCGGTGAGGAGGACGATTTGAGGACGATCTGTGAGACATGTATGCATCATTGCAGTCTGGAGCCGGGACAGAGGGGAAGGTGCAGGGCCAGAAAAAATGACGGGGGCGTCATTGTCTGTGAAAATTACGGCAGAGTCACTTCTCTGGCGCTGGATCCAATCGAAAAAAAGCCGCTCTACCGGTTTATGCCGGGCAGCAGGATTCTGTCTGTGGGCAGCTACGGCTGTAATCTGCAGTGCCCCTTCTGCCAGAACCATGAGATATCCATGGCGGACAGGGAGGAGGCCCGGGCAGAATATCTTTCCCCGGAGGAGCTGGCGGACATGGCCCGGCAGTACGCAAAGGCCGGCAGCATAGGGGTGGCCTTCACGTACAACGAGCCTCTGGTGGGCTGGGAGTATGTGCGGGATGCGGCGAGGCTGGTGAAAAAGGCGGGCCTGAAGACTGTGCTGGTCACCAACGGCACGGCCTCCCCTGGGGTTCTGGAGGAGCTTCTTCCGCTGACGGACGCCATGAACATCGACCTGAAGGGCTTCACGGAGGCCTACTATGAGAGGCTGGGCGGGGATCTGGAGACGGTGAAGTGCTTTATTCGCCGGGCGGCCCGGGACTGCCATGTGGAGCTGACCACGCTGATCGTTCCGGGAGAGAACGACAGTGCTTCGGAGATGGAGGCGCAGGCCACATGGATCGCTGCCGTGGAGAGCAGGCAGGGGCCGGGGGAGATCCCCCTTCATGTGACGAGGTTTTTCCCCCGCTATCGCATGACGGACAGAGAGGCCACGGAGGTAGGGCAGGTATACCGTCTTGCGGAGACGGCCAGAAAATATCTGAAATATGTGTTCGTGGGAAACTGCTGAAGAGCTCTGGTGCGTAGGGGCGGCAAGAGGGAAGACCTGATTTAGAAAGGCAGGCCTGATTTGGTGGAGATAGGCTGGCTTGGAGGGAATGGCCTGAACCAGAAGAAACAGCTTGGTTTGGAGGGAAAGAGGGTTGGTTTGGATGGAACCACCTGAATCGGAAAGGACAGCTTGGTTTGGAGGGAATGGCCTGAATGAGAGCAAAAAGTTTGGGAAAAGTCAGAAAGATTCAAAAGGGAACCGAAAAAGAAATCAGAAAAGAACCAAGGGAGGCTGAGAGATATGGAAAAGGATCTGAAATCTGAGATCAGGAAAGATGATGTAGAAATGGTATTTGATTCCCCCTATGTGCGGGTGGCGGATCTGAAGTATGCCCCGGGCAGGCACTATTATGATGCCACAAGGCGTCGTCCGGAGGAGCTGGTGGCGGTGATGTCCGACGAGGAGTTCAGGGCGCTGCTGCCGGACGGGGTGAGCTGCATCGTGATTCTGGACAGGCCGGGGGAGGAGCCGAGGCTCCTGCTGTCCCGGGAGTTCCGCTATCCTGCGGGGCGGTTCATGCTCAGCGTGCCGGCCGGCCTGATGGACGATAGGGACAAGGGAGAGGCGGATCCCATTCTCAGCACCGCCGTGCGGGAAATCCGGGAGGAGACGGGGCTGGAGGTAGGGGAGGGAGACTGTCTTACGGTATTGAGTCCCGTGCTGTTCTCCACCCCGGGGCTGACGGACGAGACCAATGCGCTGGTGTGCGCCGTGCTGCATCCCGCCAGTCTGGAGTCGCTGTCTCAGGAGGGGGCGGAAGGATCGGAGCAGTTTGACGGATTCGCACTGCTCACGAAGGACACAGCCGAGAAAATCCTGTGGCAGGGCAGGGACGAGCAGGGCAATTTCTATTCCATGTTCACATGGGCGGCGCTGCTGTATTTTGTCATGGGACTGTGGAAGGAGCTGCATTGAGAAAGCTGCAGATGGAACATCTGACAATATCAATCTGACACAGTGATTCTATGCGGAGAGGTTTTATGGCAACGGAGGTTTTATGACAAAGAAAAGACTGACAAGAGACCTGAAATGGGGTTTTCAGTATTTTCCTTATTATCAGATGCGTATTGAATGCGATAGATTCCATGGCTGGGCAGCACTGAACGAATTGACGGATGGAGAATATATCTATTGGAATTTTTTTGAAAAGGCGGGGAAGGTTCCCGTGGCAGGAAAAGGAATGTGCTGGCTTACATTGATTCCTGACGGAAGAAAGCATTCTATGACAGCGATGTTCATGGAAAATGGGGA
>CANOFQ010000193.1 GCA_947565325.1 uncultured bacterium | reverse complement strand
CCAGATATATTTTATCATCAGAACCTTCACAAATTATCCATCTTCTATCAGCATATATTTTTCCTTATCCCACTGAGTAAAAAGCTTGGTACGGCGGAGAAGCCGACGGGCATACACCTTGGAGGTATCCCTGGAAACGCAGACTTTGGCATAGGGAATAAGGGGCCTATTTTCCCCAGTGACCGTATTGCGGACAGTGGGCGGATATTCTCCTTCAAACACATATGGCTCCTCCCGCATGTCATAGTTTTCCCTCACGCTGGCCTGACGGCTGGGATAAATTTCGCAGTTGACGCCGATCATGATGCACAGCTGCGGTTCCACCGTGATCTCCACGTCCCCCTCCAGCATACGCACCAGAATTTCCGTTCCTGCAGGAAAAATGTCCTCGGCCAGAGCGTATCCTATGGATGCCGGTTTTTTCCGGTAGATCTTGCTGTCGGCAACGTCCAGAGAGTAAGAATCCGCATCTATGATCTCCTCCTGACTGAAATATCTTTCCAGACGCAGGCGGAGAATCTCGTGGGCGGCATCTATGCTCCGGAGGCCCTCCATCGCTCCGCACTCCTTTTCATATGCCTGCCTCACAAGCTTTCCGTCCAAGAACCCTCCGGCCTTCATCAGGTGTCCCCCGGCAGAGCCGATGCCTTTGGCCGCAAAAGAAGCCACGTCATCCGCACGGGTCTCCTTGACGCAGCTTCGCACGGACATTTTTACGTTCTCCCCCAGCGGACAAAAGACGATACACACATTTACAACGTCCACCTCTATGAGCATGTCGCTGATGATCCCCAAAATATTAGGATCGCAGGGCCTGGACTCCACCAAGGCAAACTTCCATTCTTCATGATAGTCATATCCGGCCAGAGCCTCGCTGGCAATTCCCAGCTCCTCCAAAGACAAATTTGTATTCTGAAAATGAATTACGGCGCTTCTGTCTATCCTCAGCTCGTCTCTCATGTCCTTATCCATGGGATGAGAAATCTCCTGAAGCCGCCCCGTGTCCATATACAGTCCATAATAGAAGGCCGTCGCCAGCCTTCTGTTCCGGTTCACGTCATACCCCGCCTCCTTCAGCATACACCACACAATAGTAGAGCAGGATCCGTAATTGCTGTGTACCCTGTTCAGCTGCGGAAGGGCCTCTGGGTCGGAAACCTGATGATGGTCAATGACAGCCAGATTCTGTTTTTCAAAGCACTGTACGTTTCCCTGACCGTACTGGCAGTCTACGGTCAGAAGCAGCTCCGGCTCCTCCAGGCTCTGGACATGCTCAATAGGAATCTCAAACTCTTCCTTCATAAGCACCAGATTGCTTTTCTGGATGGGTATTTTCCCGCCATATATAAATCTCGGGGTCTTTCCCTGTTCCTTTAAATAAACATAAATGCCATACCCGCTGGCAATGGCATCCGCATCCGGATTATCGTGGCACTGAATCACGATATCGTCATACCGAAGCAGTTCTTCCAGTTTCATATCCATGGCCGCCTTTTCTCCTCTTTCTTCCCGCCTCCACGCCTTCACACCTCCGTGCTTCTCCGTTTATATATAGCAATTTCCATGCCATCCAATACAGCCATAGGATGATCGGGGTGCAAACGGTTTCTATTTTAATTATAGCGAAGGATTCTAAAATGGACAAGCATATTATTTCCTTAGGAAAAAGTCTGCGGCCATCTCAATTCAGCAGACACGGTCTGTTAAATCCGATGCTTTTTTCAGGCGTCACTCATTGAACATAGCCCCAAAATGGATTATAATACAAGCAGCCGGATATCAGATCCTCTTTATAATTAAACTATTTATAGTTAAGCTCTTTATCGAACACAAGAAAGGCGGCGCATATATGAAAGTAACCGAAATCATGAAGGATCTCTTTTCCCTCGCCTACAAAGAAGATTTTCCGGGCACCTGCGATACCTGCAAGGCCGGGGATCCTGAGACCGATGTCACAAAGGCAGCAGTGACTATGTTCGCCACCCCGGAGGTGATACGGCAGGCGGCGGAATGGGGGGCACAGCTTCTGATCACTCACGAGCCCACCTATCACACCGTCCCGGAGGATATGTCTTCCGATGACATAGTAGATAAGAAGAAAAAATCTCTGCTGGAACAGACCGGCATGGCCCTGTTTCGCTTCCATGACCATCCCCACTACACCTCCCCGGATCTCATTGCTGCGGGAGAGCTGGAAAAAATGAAATTTGAAGGCACTTTGGAATATACGGACATCTTTGACTGCGTCCGCATACATCTGGATTCCCCCATGACTCCCGTGGAAGTGGCAGCGGCTATCGAGCAGCGGCTGGGCATAAGGCATGTGCGGATCTGCGGGGTCAGAGACCTTCCCTGCCAAGTGGTGTCCGGCATGTTCGGCGCCCCGGGGAACATCGTGCTGGAAGAGCTGCAGCGGCCGGAGAGCCAGATCGTGCTGGTGGGAGAGACTTGTGAATGGCTCATCGGAGAGTACGCCCGGGACGCTGCCCAGCTGGGCCTCAGGAAAGCCTTGCTGATCATGGGCCACGTGGGGTCGGAGCGGGACGGCATGGAGTATATTGCCCGGCTTCTGAGGGAAAGACATCCCCGGCTGGACGTGAAATATTTCGAGTGCGGAGAGGTCTATACCTACACGGACTGACTCCCCGGATCCGTCACTGCTCATAGACCGGCTTTTCCGCCCTCATTTCTTCATCGAATCTTGCCGGAGGGGAAATTCTTTCTGAGGCTTGACCGTTTTCAGACTGATTAACTCAGAAACCGACTGGTTGACAGACTGGCTGGCTGACAGATTAGCCGATTGACAGACTGACTGGCTGATTG
Source organism: uncultured bacterium (assembly GCA_947565325.1). Classification (GTDB taxonomy): domain Bacteria; phylum Bacillota; class Clostridia; order Lachnospirales; family Lachnospiraceae; genus Acetatifactor. Next base: position 4,228 of record CANOFQ010000193.1, on the reverse strand, counting down.
CTGATTGACAAACTGACAGACTGGCTGGCTGATTGCTGATTGACAAACTGACTGGCTGATTGCTGATTAATAGATTTTCAGCCGCTGAACAAAGGGGAGACGATTCCATGGACGGCAGACTGAGAAATATGACATCACTCTACATAATGGGCAAAGACAAAATGCTGCTGCTTTTACGCCAAGGCGGCCGAGTGGCGGACAACGTCTGGACCGGCTCTGCAGGAGGGCATTTCGAGGAGAATGAGCTGAATGACGCCAGAGCCTGCGTGCTGCGGGAAACGAAGGAGGAGCTGGGTCTGGATGAGACGGATCTCAGGGATCTGTCCCTGCGCTATGTGACGCTGCGAAGAATCAGGGGCGAAATCCGCCAGAACTACTACTTCTTTGCGAAGCTGAAGGAGGGCACGGACGAAAACCTGACCTCCGATGAGGGAATCTGCCGATGGTTCCCCTATTCGGAGCTGCCTATTTCAGACATGCCTTATTCCGCCAGATACGTGATCACACATTTCTTGGAAATCGGCCATGAGACAGATTGTATTTATGTAGGCGTGGCAGGGGGCGATGGACTTGTATTTACGGAGCTTCCGGAATATTGAGAATACTCTGGCCGTAGCAATTTGGCGGCAGCAGTTTGGCTACGCTCAAAAAATTTGTAATTGACTCTGCTTTTTTTCGGGCTTATAATATGTCCTTGGCCATATAAGGCCTGAAAGGAAATTTCCGGTGTGATCAGATAAGATCAGATAACGGCCCGCCAGAACCGAATCGGCCGCCGGAAATGCAGGGAAGCGACAATCATGACAAAAGATCTCACAAAGGGCAGCCCTATGAAGCTGGTACTGGGATTTTCCGTCCCGTTGCTTTTGGGGTTTTTGTTTCAGCAATTTTACAGTCTTGTGGACACGCTGATCGTTGGACGGTACTTGGGAGTGGACCCGCTGGCGGCAGTGGGCTCTACCTCCTCGGTGAACTTTCTGGTCATAGGCTTCTGTATGGGAGTCTGCATCGGCTTTTCCATCCCCGTGTCTCATAAATTCGGAGCGGGCGACCCTAAGGGAATGCGGAAATACGTGGCAAATTCCGTTTGGCTGGCGGCAGCCTTATCTGCGATTCTGACTGCTGTCACTGTCATCTTCTGCCGTCAGATTCTGACAGCCATGAAAACGCCTGCCAACATCATAGACGGTGCATATTCCTATATCGTAGTGATTTTCATAGGGATTCCCGTGACGTTCCTCTACAATATCCTGTCCGGCATCATCCGGGCTCTGGGGGACAGCAAGACGCCGGTGCTTTTTCTGGTACTTTCCTCCGTGCTCAATGTGGCGCTGGATCTGATCTTCATCATCAGCCTGAAGCTGGGCGTGGCAGGGGCCGCATGGGCCACCGTGATCTCTCAGGGTGTCTCCGGCCTATTGTGCTTGTTCTATATGGTAAAAAAATTCGAGATCCTGCGCATCACAAGAGAGGAATGGCGGCCCGACAGCCATATGATGGTCAGTCTCTGCAACATGGGCATCCCCATGGGGCTACAGTATTCCATCACTGCTATCGGCAGCGTCATCCTGCAGTCCGCAGTGAACACCCTGGGCTCCGGCGCAGTGGCCGCCGTCACCGCCGCAGGAAAGATATACAGCTTTCTGGCATGCCCCTTCGATGCCATGGGCTCCACCATGGCCACCTACGGGGGCCAGAACGTGGGCGCTGGCAAGCTGGGCCGTATTCTGCAGGGGCTGAAGTCCTGCATCCTTCTAGGAGCCATTTATTCTGTCATTGCCTTTTTCATCGCCTTCTTCTTGGGCGAACCGCTGGCGGCCCTGTTCGTCAAGGAAAAGGATCTGCAGATCCTCAGCGACGTAAGGCTGTATCTGGTGATCAGCACGCTGTTCTTTTTCCCGCTGGCTCTGGTGAATATCATACGTTTCATGATCCAGGGCATCGGTTTCCCCAGATTCGCCATATTGGCTGGCGTGTTCGAGATGGCGGCCCGAGGGTTCACGGGAGCCGTACTGGTTCCCCGGTTCGGCTTCACCGCCGCCTGTCTGGGCAGTCCCATCGCATGGCTCTGTGCGGATGCCTTCCTCATCCCGGCCTTCCTGCATGTGTATCACAAGCTCAGGCTGCAGCTCCCTTCTGAATGAACTGCCCCGCAGCAAGCTATGCAAGCGGCGGGGCAGTGACCCTTGTGGCATTCACAGAGACGATTAACACCGATTAAAAATCGGCCTTATGGCCCTGCAGGCAACGGCGCAAAGTCGGCGAAGCTGACTCGGCTCGTGCGAGCACGGCATCTGACTCATTACTCGCAGGAATAAAGCAGGCCGTCTCATGAGGCTTTGGTTATTGGTTATCCGCAGATATAATCCGTTATGCAGTCATACCAGTGTACATAAGTCTCTCCGTTGACTGTCAGCCTCTCGTTGTCCGGCAGGGCCTCCGTCCACTTCTTCCCATAGCGCTCCGCAGCCCAGCTGTCATGGTTGAACCTGCGCCAGAGGACGGTCCTGCCGTTCCTATCCAGATAATATTCGCACAGCATATAGCTTCCCCCGCCCTCCTCCATGTCGATCAGCCGGACTGTATCATAGGTCTTGCCCTGGACGGTCACCTCATATCTTCCCACGATATCCGACACATCACCCGTGCCGTCCGTTTTCAGCCCGCCGCCACAAGCAGTAATAATCCCCTTGGGGCTGCGCTCCACCTCAAAGCCACAATTGTCATCGCCTATGCCATAGGCCTCCGAAAAGCTGTCGCCGTCCAGAAAGGTGGTGATTCGGCGGGTTCCGTCCTCTTTCACCGTCATTCCGCCCAGATAACGGCAGCGGGAATCGGTAAGCTGGGCAAAAATGGTGCAGTCCTCCCTGGAGTCGTCGCTGTCGAAATACTGCGACGTGATCTCCACACCCTGAACACCATGTACCTTGATGCGTCCCGTCACCTTCAGATGATAGATGCCGCTCCGTTTCCTTTCCGGCAGATCATACATGCCGAAGGACAGCTCCTCGCCGGCTCGGGGGATGATCAGCATCCCCGGAAGCTCTTCATGCCGAACCGCAAAAGGCGGTTCCGACGAGCTCTTGATGGTATATTCGGGCAGCGTCAGGGGCAGGGCTCCTGCGAACGGATTCTCTGCCGACGCTTTTTTTATGGCCCGATTTCCCATGGACAGGCTTCCCTGCTGTAAATCTGCTGGCTGCAGATCTCCTGCCTGTATCCTTTCTGTCTGCAGCGTATCCGTCTGCAGGTTTTCTGTTTGCAAAGCTTCCGCTTGCAGATTTTCTGTTTGTAAATTTTCTGTCTGCAAATTGTTCATAGTCGATTCTCCTTTCAATGAACGAGGTTGATATGGATACTGTTCTCTGAATTTCTGTTTGGCCATGTGCAGGCGGCTCTTGACGGTTCCCACCGGTATGTTCAGCCTTGCGGCAATGTCTGCCTGGGGCAGTTCTTCCCAGAAATACAGATACAAGATCTGCTTTTCCTTGTCCCCCAGCCTGCCGAGGGTTTCCCGTGCGGCATGGGCCTCAGTTATCCCGCAGCCGCCGTAGCAGAGCCTGCCTTCGCTGACGTCCTCTATGGGTATTTCCAGCAGCTTTGCTTTTTTCCGAAAATAGTCATTACATTTATGCCTTGCGATCCCCAGAACCCACGCCTTGAAATTTTCTTCGCTTTTCAGCGACGGAAACTGGCGAAACGCCGCAAGGAACACCTCCTGCAGCACATCCTCCGCATCTGCTCCGGAGGGCAGGCGGAACCGCACGAACCGCTCAACGTCCCTGCCTTGTTCCCTGAGCAGCTTTTCAAAATCCATGTATCGCATCACCTCCGAACTTATGTGACAGTTTCAGCCGGCAGCTTTATCCGACAAGCTCATTTAACAGTTCTGTCTGAAATGCATTTCGTATATATAGTCGCCGAACAGAGGAAAAAGGTTCACTGAGCAAAGATATTATATCGCTTATTCCTTATTTTACCAGAAATAACTGCCGGAAAAGGACTAAAGACCGAAATGGCCCGTGAAAAGGGTACAAGTACCACCGAAAATATTCTTGAAAAAGCCCTGTAACATTATAAAAAATTCTTGACAAATGCCAGCGTGTTGTGTACAATTAGTTTTGTTGTAGGGCAGTCGGCTTAAACAATTTCAAATCGAACAGATTTTATGCAGGTGTGGTTCAATGGTAGAACACCAGCCTTCCAAGCTGGATACGTGGGTTCGATT
>CANOFQ010000192.1 GCA_947565325.1 uncultured bacterium | reverse complement strand
TCCTATTTTATTCATGGAGACCGCAGAGCCCCATAATACATTGCGAAGCCGCCCAGCATCTGTATCCGCAGTCCCTCTTCTCCCATAGCTCTTATACCCCCCTCGGTCCCTCCAAGATCAGAAAATTTCCAGACAATTCTCAGACAAAGCAACAATCGTGAAGAATCATATTCTAAGCAGCATCCTCTTCTGCAGAAACCGCTCCTTCTGTCCCGAACAAAGTTCTTTCTTCTATAAAGTATATCACACGACTTACGACATAGCAATCCAAAATTTGAAAACCACTTTGCAATACCTTAATTCAAAGAGTTTCAAAAAATTTTAAAGTTTGTGTGATAAAGTCTTTATTCTTTATGAGCTTTATAAATTCTTAATACGTTTTATATCTCAAAGGTCAGCTCCCCATAGGACGGCACGGGCCAGACGGCCTTGTCAACCATCCGCTCCAGCTGGTCCACGGGAACCCGCAGCTCCTCCATGGCTCCTCTGACGGTGTCCTTGTAGAAGAACGCCCTTTCCCTTGCGTTCTTGATGGCCATGGCATCCGCTGTGGCCCTCTCCAGCCGGGTGAGGGCCTCTTTGGCTGCTGAAAGCCTTGTGTTCACCTCGCTCAACATCTGGATCTGCACCGAGGGCTCTGCACCGGCCTCCCTCACTGCGATCACAGCGTCCGCCAGCGTCTTTGTATACCTTATCACGGCCGGGACATACTGCTTGCCCGCCATGTCGATCATGGTATGGGCCTCTATATTGATGGTCTTGGCATAGGTCTCGTAAAGGATCTCCTCCCGGGACTCCAGCTCCACCCGGGTGAAGATGTTGAACTTCTCGAACAGCCTGATGGCCTTGGGCGTGGTCAGGGTGCAGGCCGCCTCCACCGTGGACTCGATATTGGGCAAGCCCCGGCGGGCCGCCTCTGCCACCCATTCCTCGGAATAGCCGTCCCCGTTGAAGATGATCCGCTGGTGCTTCGTCATATATTCCTTGATCAGGTCATGCACCGCAAGCTCGAAGTCCTCCGCACCCTCCAGTACGTCTGCCGCCTCGCAGAAGGCCTCCGCCACAATGGCGTTCAGGGTGGTGTTGGGACTGGCCACGGAATCCGAGCTTCCCACCATGCGGAACTCAAACTTGTTTCCAGTGAAGGCAAAGGGCGAGGTTCGGTTCCTGTCCGTGGCGTCCTTCTCGAATTCCGGGATGGTGGACACTCCCGTCTCCAGCTTGCCGCCCTCCAGACAGCGGGCCGCCTCCCCGGTCTCCACCAGCTGCTTCACCACGTCCTCCAGCTGTTCCCCCAGAAAGATGGAGATGATGGCCGGGGGCGCTTCGTCCGCACCCAGTCTGTGGTCGTTTCCCACGTCCGCAGCGCTCTGGCGCAGCAGATCCGCATGGGTGTCCACCGCCTTCATGATGCAGGCCAGCACCAAGAGGAACTGAATGTTCTCATTGGGCGTGTCCCCGGGATCCAGCAGATTCACGCCATTGTCCGTCCCCAGAGACCAGTTGTTGTGCTTTCCGGAGCCGTTCATGCCCGCAAAGGGCTTCTCATGGAGCAGGCAGGTGAGGCCGTGCCTCCCCGCAACCTTCTTCATTGTCTCCATGACAAGCTGATTGTGGTCAACTGCGATGTTGGCCGTCTCGTATACGGGAGCCAGCTCGTGCTGGGCAGGCGCAGCCTCGTTGTGCTGGGTCTTTGCCGTCACCCCCAGCTTCCACAGCTCCACGTTCAGATCCTTCATATAGGCCCCCACCCGCTCCCGGATGGTGCCGAAATAATGATCCTCCAGCTCCTGTCCCTTGGGCGCAGGAGCCCCGAACAAGGTGCGCCCCGCAAAGATCAGATCCTCCCGCCGGAGGTACTTCTCTCTGTCCACCAGAAAATACTCCTGCTCCGGCCCCACGCTGGGTACCACCTTGGTGGCTCCCGTGTTGCCGAAGAGCCGCACGATCCGCAGGGCCTGCTGGCTCAAGGCCTCCATGGAGCGGAGCAGAGGGGTCTTTTTGTCCAGCGCCTCCCCCGTGTAGGAGCAGAAGGCAGTGGGGATGCAGAGGATCACACCCGTGGCATCCTCCTTCAGAAATGCCGGAGAGGTAATGTCCCAAGCGGTGTACCCCCTTGCCTCGAAGGTAGCCCGAAGTCCTCCTGAGGGAAAAGAGGAGGCGTCCGGCTCGCCCTTGATCAGCTCCTTGCCGGAAAACTCCATAATCATCTTTCCGTCTTCATCTGGGTGGGTGACAAATGCGTCATGTTTCTCCGCCGTGATGCCTGTCAAGGGCTGGAACCAATGGGTGTAATGGGTGGCGCCGTTCTCCACCGCCCAGTCCTTCATGGCCTTGGCGATCACGTCCGCCGTGGCAAGGGACAGCTCCCCGCCCTGGTCCATCAGCCTCTGCACCTCCTTGTAGACGCTTCTGGGAAGCCTCTCCTTCATCTTGCCGAAGGTGAAAACCTTGCTGGCAAATATCTCCTCTACGTTTATAATCTCCTTCATCCTCTTCTCTCTGCGCTTTCTTGTTTTTCTATTTTTTCTATTTTTCTTTTCTATCTATTCTACTTTTCTATCTATTCTGTTCCTGCTTTCCCGTTCCTCTGTTCCTGCTTTCCTGTTCCTCTGTTCCTGCTTTCCTGTTCCTCTGTTCCTGCTTTCCTATTTTTCCATTTTTGCTTTTCTATTCCACGGCTCACTGCAGTCCGTCTCGTCTGTTTCCATGTCCGCTTCCGAACCAAGGCATGCTTCCCTTATTCCGTATTCGCCTTCCGGCTGCCGCACTCAGCCGTTTCTGGCCCGCAGCAGGTCATACCGCTGCACCGGCACAGAAAGCCTGACCCAGAATCTCTGTTTCGCATGAGGGCAGCTGTCTATGGAAACACCCTCTTCGTCATACATGGCCTCCACCCGGGCCGACAAGTTTCTCCCGTCCGGCTTCATGACCTCTATCACATCTCCCACTGCAAACTTGTTCCGCTGCTCAAGATATGCCAGCACGGCCTCCTCCGGCCCCCGGCATACCTCTGCTCCCTGCGCAGCCCGCCCCACGGCGTAAAGATCCGCTGCCATGTTCACCGCCGGAACCGAATCATCTCCGTCTCCCACTCTTTCCACAGTCCCAAGATATGTATATTCATTCACATAGGTGCTGCTGTCATAAATCTGGGATCCTGCGTCGGGCTTCCCGAAATAGAAGCCCGTGGAAAAATGGCGGTGGGTGCATTTTGCCGCTTCCTCACGGTACCAGTCCAGATTGCGCCGATATATTTCCTCAGACTGAAAAAAGTCGTCGATGGCCCTGCGGTAGGTTCTGGCAACCGTGGCCACATACAGGGCCGTTTTCATCCTGCCCTCCACCTTCAGGCTGTCGATGCCCGCCTCCACCAGCTCCGGGATATGCTCCACCATGCAAAGATCCTTGGAATTGAACAGAAAAGTCCCTCTCTCGTTCTCCTCCACCGGGAGGTACTCCCCCGGCCTCGTCTCCTCCGCCACCGCATATTTCCAGCGGCAGGGATGGGTGCAGGAGCCCTGATTGGCATCCCTTCCCGTAAAATAATTGCTGAGAAGGCAGCGCCCGGAATAGGAGATGCACATGGCCCCGTGGACGAAGCATTCCATCTCCATGCCCTCCGGAATCCGGGCCCGGATCTCCTTGATTTCCTCCAGCAAAAGCTCTCTGGCGGCCACCACACGCCTGGCACCCTGCCTGTGCCAGAACAGAAAGGTTCCGTAATTGGTATTGTTGGCCTGCGTGGAGATATGGATCTCCGCCGAGGGCCACACCTGTCTCGCAATATCGAACATGCCCGGGTCGGAGATGATCAGGGCATCGCAGGGCTCCGGCTCCATGTCCCGAAGCTGCCGGAAATACTCCTCCGCTCCCTCCAGATCGCCGTTATGGGCGAGGATGTTGGCAGTGACGTACACCTTCACCCCACGGGCATGGGCAAAGGCAATGCCCGCAGCCATTTCCTCCAGAGAAAAGTTCTTCGCCTTGGCCCGCAGCCCGAAGGCGTCCCCGCCGATATAGACCGCATCCGCCCCGAAGACCACCGCTGTCTTAAGCACCTCCAGACTTGCGGCGGGCATCAGAAGCTCCGGCTTTTTTCTTCCTTCCATATCCGTTCCCTCCTGCCCGCTGTGATGGGCATCCCTTCCGTCTCAGACCCGCTTCACGCTCAGGCCCACCCCGTCCCCCACCGGCAGCACTGCGCTCTCCAGCGCCGGGTGGTGCTTGATCAGGTAAAGATATTCCCGCATTCTGGCGTGGATGGTGCGGTTCCGTCTGGTCACTGCGAAACGGGACTGCACCACGTCCCCGTCCTGAAGCACATTGTCGGACACCAGCAGGCCTCCGGAAGAGAGCAGCCTGAGAACCTCCGGAAAAAAATGGATGTACTGCCCTTTGGCCGCATCCATGAAAATCATGTCATATTCTTCTGTGAGCCCCTCCAGAAGCGTCAGGGCGTCCCCTTCCAGCAGGGTAATTCGGGCGTCTCTCCCCGCCCGCCTGAAATTTTCCCTTGCGGTCGCAATCCGGTCCGCCTGCTTCTCTATGGTAGTGACATGGCAGTTTTCGCCGCCGTATTCGGTCATCAGCAGGGCGGAGAACCCCACCGCCGTACCCACCTCCAAAATTCTGGCAGGCCTATGGAGTGCCAGCAGAAATTTCAGAAGGCTCTGGGTCGATCTGCGGATAATGGGAATCTGCGCCTCCAGAGCCTCCTTTTCTATCTGGTTCAAAAATGTAGAATTGCCCCTGTCCAGTGAATCGATAAAGACCGCCATTCTCTCGTCTATGATCATTCCGGCTCTTCCTCATCATTCCCCTGAGCCATGGCCTTCATCATGTCCTCCGCCGTCATGGAGGTGTTCAGCTCGAACACGCCAGGCTTCACGTCCTCCCTATATTCGGAAAGATAGTACTGCAGGACGAACAGCTTGGCATCCCTTACCAGCCCCCTGCTCTCAAAAAGCTTTCCGATCTCCAGCGCCGACATATCGCTGCCTACGGTGACGGTCACCGGCCTTCCGTTCTCCTCCGAAGCCATGGCAGGCTCAGTGAAGATGCGGTATCCATAATCATAGCATATCTCCGCTCCCCGGCAGATCAGATAGATCACTGCCACTATGGCCACCACTCTGAAGATCGCCCCGCAGACAGAGCCAATAATATTCGCAGTCTTCATATTTCAAACCACATCCTTCCTTTTCAGCCCATATGCCTGTGAGCTGGTCAGCCGCCGAAGCTGCCTCATGCCAACCCTCTCCGGTGCTGAACCGCCCAGACCGTTCTGGCTCGGAGCTGGGCGACTGCCGAAGCCGCCTCATGCCAACCCTCTCCGGCCACAAGCCGGTCTGCCGCCGCTCCGTCAGACCTCCATGATGATCGGCAGGATCATGGGCCTTCTCTTCGTCTTTTTCCACACGAAATCACCGAGGGTGTCCTTGGTGGTGTTCTTCAGCTTGCCCCAGTCCTTGATTCCTCTGTCGAGGCACCTCTGCAGCGCCTCCTCCACCACCTGACGGGCCTCCTCCATCAGCTCGTCCGACTCCTTCACGTACACGAAGCCTCTGGACACGATATCCGGGCCTGCCGCCAGCTCCCCGTAGACCTTGTCCAGGCTCATGACGACAATCATAATTCCGTCCTCCGCCAGATGCTGGCGGTCACGCAGCACCACGTTGCCTACGTCGCCCACGCCTAAGCCGTCCACCAAGATGGTCCCCACGGGAACCTTGCCCACTACCTTCGCACTGTTCTCGCCCAGCTCCAGCACGTCTCCCGAAGACAGCATAAGGATATTTTCCTTCTCGATGCCGAGGCTCTGGGCGATCTTGGCCTGCGCCTTCAGATGCTTGAACTCTCCGTGTACGGGAATGGCATACTTTGGACGTATCAGGGTATAGATCAGCTTGATCTCCTCCTGGCAGGCATGGCCCGACACATGGGCGTCCTGAAAGATCACGTCCGCACCCTTCCGCAGCAGCTCATTGATGACCTTTGTGACCGACTTTTCATTGCCGGGAATGGGATTGGAGGAAAAGATCACGGTGTCCCCCGCCCCCACGGTAATCTTCCGGTGCATCCCCCCCGCCATGCGGCTCAGGGCGGCCATGCTCTCCCCCTGACTGCCCGTGGTGATAATCACCTGCTTCTCGTCAGGATAGTCCTTCAGCTGGTCGATCTCTATCAGGGTATTGTCCGGAATGCTGATACACTCCAGATTCCTTGCGGTCTCGATGATGCTGACCATGCTGCGGCCTTCCACGCATACCTTGCGCCCGAACTTATAGGCCGTGTTGATGATCTGCTGCACCCTGTCCACATTGGAGGCAAAGGTAGCCACGAAGATCCTCGTGTTCTTATGCTCCTCGAACAGAGTGTCAAAGGTATGGCCCACCGTCCGCTCCGAGGGCGTGAAGCCGGGACGCTCCGCATTGGTGGAATCACACATCAGCGCCAGCACTCCCTTCTTGCCCAGCTCCGCCAGTCTCTGCAGATCGATGGCGTCTCCAAATACAGGCGTGTAGTCCACCTTGAAGTCCCCCGTGTGCACCACCACGCCGGCAGGGGAATAGATTGCCAGCGCAGCTGCGTCCACGATGCTGTGATTGGTCTTGATGAACTCCACCCTGAACTGTCCCATATTGATGGACTGTCCGAATTTCACCACCTTCCGCTTGGTGGTCTTTACCAGATTGTGCTCCCTGAGCTTGTTCTCGATGATGCCCATGGTCAGCCTCGTGGCATAAACCGGCACGTTGACATCCTTCAGCACATAGGGCAGCGCCCCGATGTGGTCCTCGTGTCCGTGGGTGATCACGAACCCCTTCACCCTGTCGATATTGTCCTTCAGATAAGTGACATCCGGGATCACAAGGTCGATCCCCAGCATGTCATCCGCAGGGAAGGACAGACCGCAGTCCACCACAATAATACTGTCCTCGTACTCGAAGGCAGTAATGTTCAGCCCGATTTGCTCCAGCCCTCCCAAAGGGATGATCTTCAGGCCGGAGCCGTTCTTATTCTCTTTTTTCTTCAATCAAATCTCCTCCACATT
>CANOFQ010000191.1 GCA_947565325.1 uncultured bacterium | reverse complement strand
TGCCAGCTCATGGGGGCCTTTTATGGAATCCTATATCAAGCATTGCTTGATATTTTAACAACAAATTGATAATTGTTTTTTAAAACAGAGTTCGGTACAATGGCATTACACCGGTGGCAAGGAATGTTCAACAGATAGAAAATTCATAAAAAATCCGTAAAAAACCCGCTGAAAGCGGGTAGGAGGTGTAAGCATGAAGGTGGAAATAGGCGAAAGAATCAAAGAGCTGCGCCGCAGGGACGGAAGAACGCAGGAGGATCTGGCGCTGGCGCTGGGCGTCACTTGTCAGGCGGTCTCCCGCTGGGAGGCAAGCGGCGGCTATCCGGACATGGAGATCCTGCCCTCCATCGCAAATTATTTCGGGGTATCCATCGATACCTTGTTCGGGTTCCAGTCGGACAGAGAAAGACGAATCAAGGAGATCCTTGGGGAGGTGGACGCCTATCATATCAAGGGCCGCTCGGACGAGGACTGGATAGAAGAATGCGTGGGGATCCTGCGGGAAGGCCTGCTTGAATTCCCGCAGGAGGAACGGCTGCTGATCAAGCTGGCAGATACCTTGTGCGATGCGGGCTGGAGGCGGCATAGGGAATGGACGTACTATGACGAGGAAGGCTATATCCGGCACGATTATGACCGGCAGAGGAAAAATGAGTATTGGACAGAGGCCGTCAAGATCTGCGAGAGCCTTGTGGATTCCGCCAAGGATACCAGAACCGTGACGGAGGCAGTCTCCATTCTTGTGCTGCTCTACCGGAATTTCGGCGAGACGCAAAAAGCGGTGGCCTGTGCCGGGCGTATGCCGGATCTGGCCCATTGCCGGGAGCTTCTGCTGGCCATGGCTGCCGACGGCAAAGAGGGAGCGGCCTATATCAGGGACGCCCTGCTGAAAATGGCTTATGAATTTGCGAAGCAGCTGGTCTACGGACTGATGAACTGCGTCCATAATTAGCGGGACGATAAGCCAATCACCAAGATAAAAGGGGCGATCTCTATGTTCTGCCTGATATGTGAGGACGAGGATCTGGGCGGATACCACGACATTCTGATCTCACTGTACCAGTATCTGTCCAGAATACAGTGGGAGCGGGGCTGCCGTGACGACGCATTCGTTTCGCTGGACGAGGCGTTGAGGCATGCAAGAGCGCTGGAGGCGTCTATGGGAGAAGAGAAGGGCTCCGTTGCGAAGGATCTCCCGCAGGACTGGCCGTGGTGGCATCAGCCTGAGTATTCTCAGGCAGAGAAGGAGATCAAGGCCGATCCGAGATGGAGGGCATGGGTGGAGAAAACCAACAGCTGAGCATGACTGATTCCCGCAGTCAGCGGGCCGAACCAGCGAAGCGGGCTCGGTGCCGCTGACTGCCTTTCCGGCAGCTGTCAGGAATGGAAACAAAATCAAAACAAAATTGTTGTAAAAGTTTGTTTCCTATGATAGAATTTAGTCAAAGCATAATTCTTTCTCAATCATTCTGATGATGTGTTCAAACATTCTATTGTTTAACGGAAACTCTATGCTTTTTATCCAACAGACAATTTAAAAAGCAGGAGAGTTTGCGACTATACACATTATGCCATCTCACATTTTCTCCTGCAAAGAAAATCGCAAGGAGGAATGGGATGAAGATTATTTTGCCGAAGTATGACTTTGTACTTAAGATGCTGGAGGAGGATGAAAATCGGATCAGAGAGATATATGGTTTAATAAAAGAATATCCTCAATATGACGATCATGAGATATATGGGCTTTTAAAGCAGAAGAAGGAACGGACAACCGGATAAAACAGAATCGGGGAGGAGGAATCGAGGAAGAAAATGAACAAGACCAAGACGCTTCTGAAGCTCTTTACGAGTACCTTATACATAAGCGCTTTCACATTTGGCGGTGGATTTGTAATTATCACCTTCATGAAAAAGAAATTCGTGGACGAGTATCACTGGATCGAGGAGGACGAGATGCTGGATCTGGCGGCTCTGGCCCAGTCCTCTCCGGGGGCCATCGCCGTCAATGCCGCCATTTTAGTGGGATGGCGCATGGGGGGGTTCCCGGGGATGCTGACGGCGGTTCTGGGAACGATCATCCCTCCCATGACGCTGCTGTCCGTGATTTCATTCTTTTATGCCGCCTTTGCGGCCAATCCCTACATTGCGCTGCTGCTGAAGGGGATGCAGGCAGGGGTGGCTGCGGTGATTCTGGACGTGGTCTGCGGCTTGGGAAAGGGTGTGCTGAAGAACCGCAGTATCGTACATCTTATCGTGATGGCGGCAGCGTTTCTGGCTACTTTCCTATGGAGCGTGAACGTGATCTATATCATTCTGGCAGCAGCCCTTGTGGGCATCTGCACGGAGCTTTGGAGGAGGAAGGGAGGAAAGGTGAGATGATATATCTGGAGCTGTTCTGGAGCTTTCTGCAGGTGGGCATGTTCAGCATCGGAGGAGGATATGCGGCCATGCCCCTGATCCAGAGTCAGGTGGTGACGGGACATGGCTGGCTTACCATGAGTGAGTTCACGGATCTGATCACCATAGCAGAGATGACGCCGGGACCCATCGCAGTGAATTCCGCCACCTTTGTGGGGATCCGCATCGCAGGGATCCCGGGAGCGTTCGTGGCCACCTTCGGATGTATCCTGCCCTCCTGCATCATCGTTTCTATTCTTGCCTTTGTGTATTACCGCTATAAGCAGGTTTCGGCGCTGCAGAGCGTGCTGGGAAGCCTCCGGCCCGCAGTGGTTGCGCTGATCGCAGCGGCGGGGCTGAGCATTCTTCAGATGGTGGCCTTCGGCGGAAAGGAGATGGGACTGGCCAATGTGCAGTGGGCGGAATGCGGCATCTTTCTGGCGGCATTTCTGGTGCTGCGCATCTGGAAGAAGAACCCTATACTGGTGATGCTGTGCTGCGGCGTGGCAGAGCTTGTGGTGGGGACCGTGGCCGGGAAGCTGAAGTGAATTGGCTCTGCGAATGCCGCAAGGGTCGATACCCTGCGGCTTGCTATGGGGTAATTGACTGGCTGCGCAGGGATTCCTCCTGCAGCTTATCAAATTCTGCCATACATTCGTCCACCGTCGCGCCGTTTAACAGCTTTCGGACGATGAGACAGGTGTTTCCCCATTGCTCCACCTTCATACTGGCATTGGAGCCAAGAACGAAGACATTCTCTTTGATTTTGTCGCTGAGAGGCTTCAGGGCCGGGATGCATTCTACCTCCACGTTTTTGGAAGGGGAAATAACCTTGTTGACCTGGGCATATGCCAGAAGCGCCTCGTCGGAAAGGATGACATCCAGAGTGAGCAGGGCGTCCTCTGCGTGCTCTGCATCCCTGCCGATGGCGAATCCGGTCATAGGCATCACGGGCATCTGGCCGCGGCTGCTGGGGAAGCCGATGACCTGGAGGTTGAAATCCGGCTTTCCGTAGGCGGTCTCGGTGTTGGCTGCGCCCCAGTACGCCATGACGATGGGGGTTTTCCCTGCAAGGAAATCAGGGCCTTCCGCCTCGATGGCCTCACTGACGTATGCCTTCCGGGCATCGATGTAGCCGAAGTCAATGAGCTTCTGGAGAAATTCAAAGCCGGGGCGCATGTAATCGCTGTATTTTGCCTCCCCGCTGTTGAGGGCTTCGATCTCCTCCTCCGTGTTTCCACCGTTGTAGAGGTCGGCGTATGCCTGAGCAAGGACGAAGGTCTCCAGCCACCAGCGGTTTGCGCCCACGGGAGTCTCTATCCCGTTTTTCTTGAATATCCGGCAGCATTCCAGAAAATCCTCCGGCGTTTCCGGCAGCGCAAGATCATATTTGTCAAACATATCTTTATTGACGAAGAGCCCATATGCCACCACCTCCTGGGGAACCGCCACCAGCTTTCCGTTCACGGTGTTGGCCGTCTTTACCACGTCCCTGAGATTCTTTGCGCAGTCCAGGCCTGACAGATCCATCAGCAGGTCCTCTGAACCGAGGGTCAGAATGGTATCCGGGTTCAGAAGGTAGATATCGTCCATGTTGCTGCGCACACGATCAAGAGCTACGTCGTCATAGGTCTTATCCTGATGATCCTCTGCGGTGTAGGTTCGATAGGCCACTGTCACGCCCAGCTTTTCCTCCGCCATGGCGATAGTGATGTCGCAGGCGGTTCTGGCTGTGTTGTCCGCATCGGGATCGGTCTTTTCCATAGGGCTGAACAGATTGACCAGCCGGATATCCTGCTCCTGCGTGATGATCATATTCAGTCCGGGGTCGTTATGTTGTCCCCCGCAGGAGGCAAGCAAAAGGACAGCTGCCGCCCCGAGGCATACTGATGAAAGCCTCCGGCTGATTTTTGCTGTTTTATTGTTCATGGGTCATGCTCCCTTCCTTGTGGCTCTTTTTCTGTATATGCTGCCGGATCACCCGTTTGACCTGCTCCACGTCAAGAGGCTTGGCTATGTGGGCGTTCATTCCGGCATTTAAGGCATCCTTTTCATCCTCTGCGAAGGCGTTTGCGGTCATGGCGATGATGGGGATTTCACCGGCATCCCTGCGGTTCATGGAGCGGATTGCCGCAGTGGCCTCGTAACCGTTCATCACCGGCATCTGCACGTCCATCAGGATGGCGTCGAATTCGCCCTCCGGAGCGTTCTCGAAGCATTCCACTGCAAGCTTTCCGTTCTCTGCTATTTTACAGCTTGCTCCTTCCATCTTGAGAAACTCGGCAAGAATCTCTGCGTTTATCTCATTGTCCTCTGCCGCAAGGAAATGAAGTCCCTTAAGAGAACAGGCTTCGTTCTCTTTCGGCTTTTCTTCCTTTCTGTGCTCCTCCGGGATACGGAATTCCAGCTCTGTCCGGAACAGGCTTCCCCTGCCGACTTCGCTGGAAACATCTATAGTGCCGCCCATGAGCTCGACGATGCTTTTGGTGATGGCCATGCCCAGTCCGGTGCCCTGCACCTTGTTGGTGGTGCTGTTTTCTGCCCTCGTGAAGGCATCGAATATGGTTTTGAGGAATTCAGGCGTCATACCGTATCCATTGTCCTCCACCTCCATGCGGATGCGCTCGTACTGGCTGGAGCGCTGCTCAAGTCCTGTGATGCGGAGCCGGATATCGCCGCCCTCCTGTGTATACTTGACGGCATTGGAGAGAAGGTTGATCAGGATCTGGCTGATCCTTGTCTCGTCCCCTATGAGGTATTCACGGTCAATGCCTTCGACTTCGATTTGGAAGCTCTGCTTTTTCGCATTGGCCATGGGCCGGATGATGGCATTTATAGATGACAGCACATCATTCAAGGAAAATTCCTCGAAGCTGAGTACCACCTTTCCGCTTTCGATCTTGGATATATCCAGAACATCGTTGATCAGACCCAGCAGATGCTGGCCGGAGGAGGTGATTTTTCTGGTGTATTCCTTCACTTTTTCCGGTTGATCCGCATTCTTGTCGAGAAGGGCCGCAAATCCCAGCACTGCGTTCATGGGCGTGCGTATGTCATGAGACATATTGGAGAGGAACATTGTCTTGGAATGGCTGGCGATCTGTGCCGCCTGAAGGGCTTCCGTGAGCTGCTTGTTGTGGATCTCTCTCTCGGCCTCCTGCTCTTTTCGGATCCGGATGTGCTGTCTCTGGTTGAAATAGTACAAGATACAGCAGAGCAGAAACGCCACCAGCATGATGACGACCACGAGAAGAATATTCTGGTTGACAGTCCTGCCCTCCTGCTGGATGGCCTCGTAGGCCACGTACCCTACCAGATAGATGCTGCCGCCGTTTACGGACCACATATAGTTCAGGGAGTTCACCTGACGTATGTCGTGATAGAAAAGAATATTTTTGCCCTCATTGATACAGTCATTCACCTCTGTCCGCAGCTGGGCATCTACGATGCTGTTGGCCCGGTAGAAATCGGTCAGGTTTAGATGCCCTGCCGTCCGCATCCCCATCCCTTCCGGCTTCAGCACGAACCGTTCGCTTTCGGAGTCCATCAAGTAGATTACGGCCTGATTATCATAAAACCCTCTGGGAAGGAATCTGTTCAGGGAGTCATAGACATATTCGATGTACAGAGCCGCAATTTCGGTTCCGTCTTTCACGACCGGTGACTTTATGGTATATGCCCATGTGCCCATGTGGCTTACATAGGATCTGGATACGGGTAGCCCGGCTATTGTTCTGTCCCCGGAAAAATCAAGCTCTTCCTCCGAGAAGGGTTCCCCCGTGTGGGAAAGCCCCTCTGTCTCACCTGCCATGATCAGGGACATTTTCACCATGGTGTCGTTTGGCTCATATGAAAGGACATATTCCATGGGATCGTCGTATTGGGCCAGCTTATTGGAGATAAGCAGCTGAAATTCCGCCTCGTTGGTCAGGATTGCCTCTATGGTGGATTTGATCAGATTAAGGTTTTCGCTCAGGTTATGGACAGCCGATAGGGACATTTCGCCGGATATCTTCCGGGCCACGGAAAATACCACCGTTCCCAGAATCAAAAAGACAATAATAATTGAAAGAAACAAGGAAAATCCTCTGTGTTTTAAAGCTTTGTCCTGATTCCTTTTCATTGAAGTTCTCCATTACAGCTGTAATAATATTTTATGCAATGAATTGTGTGCTGTGCCTGCACGGGCATGTGGCTTGTGCTTTATCCGATGCCACAGCTAGATTATAGCATACCATATTCTTAAAATCCATATGGGAAACATTGTCCGTTCATCCTTGCATTTATACCTTTCTGTCTCCTTCAGTAGGCAGAGATTCAATTCAACACAGCATTTGCGGAATCAATATGTCTTTTCATAATGCATTCCTCCATAGTTGCATCATATGTGCATAAGTCCATACTGACGGTTCGGTATTTGATTACAAATATTCATCTAGAAAGTAACAAAAAAGGAACTGCCATAAGCAAGCTGGTTCCTTTCTGGAATTCAGTGGTGTTTTTTATAATGCATCCGTTCAATACAAATATGTATTTAAAATTATAGCATATAAACAAGGCATCCGCAACTGGATGTTGCAGCATTTTCGTGACGCTTTCGTGAGGTTTTCGCAAGATTTTCATCAAAATCCTGAACCATGCAGGAGTAATACAGGGGCATTTGCGGTATGACCGGACAGA
>CANOFQ010000190.1 GCA_947565325.1 uncultured bacterium | reverse complement strand
TGGGAACGTATGATCAGAGGCTGCGGCTCGAAATCCGAAATGCTCCCGATCCCCAGACTTCCGTGCATCTGGCTTACTTCCTTGTCAAATTTTGTCCGAAAGGGGGCGTTCTCAATGTTATGGATAGCCCTGTCGAATCCCTCCTTCCTGTCATAGACAGCCATCCCCGCCCGTCTGGTTCCCAGATGAGAATGATAGTCCGTCCCGAAATACAAGTCAAATACACAATCCTCCTTGGATGCCACTCCAAAAAAACCGCCCATGGTTTCTTCTCCCTTCTGCAAGTAACTCACTCTTATGTCCGCATCCTTTATGTCCTATGATACTCCATGCCGTTTCCCTTGTATTTTACGATGCCTCCGGTCACATTCTGCGGCGCTCCTTTACACATTGATCTCCGCCTTCACGCCCAGCAGCTCCTTGTTCTCCTTCAGCACAGGCCGGATGACCCCCTCAAGAAAGGCGTCCACCTGCTCCTTGGAGCGCCCCACGTACCGGGAGGGCTCCATGGCCTCCTGCAGCTCCTCCAGCGTCATGTTGAAGGCCGGATCCGCTGCGATCAGCTCCAGAAGGTTATTCTCCCCTCCCTCTGCCTTCACCCTGCGGCCCGCCTCCATGGAAAGCTCCCGGATACGCTCGTGCAGCTCCTGTCTGTTGCCGCCCCGCTTCACTGCGTCCATCATGATGTTCTCCGTGGCCATGAAGGGAAGCTCGCTGCGCAGACGCTTCTCTATGACCTTGGGGTAAACCACCAGCCCGTCCGCCACATTCAGGCACAGATCCAGAATCCCGTCCACCGCCAGAAAGCCCTCCGGAACGGACAGCCTCTTGTTGGCAGAATCGTCCAGCGTCCTCTCGAACCACTGGGTTGCGGAGGTAATGGCCGGATTCAGAGCATCTATCATCACGTATCTGGAGAGAGAGGCGATCCTTTCGCTCCTCATGGGATTCCTCTTATAGGCCATGGCCGAAGAGCCGATCTGGCTCTTCTCGAAGGGCTCCTCCACCTCCTTGAGATGCTGCAGCAGACGGATGTCGTTGCTCATCTTATGGGCGGAGGCGGCGATGCCTGCCAGCACATTGGCCACTCTGGTGTCCACCTTTCGGGAATAGGTCTGCCCCGACACTGGGAAGCATTCCTGAAAGCCCATCTTTGCGGCGATCATGGGGTCTATCTTGTCGATGGTCTCCTGATCCCCGTCAAAGAGCTCCAGGAAGGACGCCTGCGTGCCCGTGGTTCCCTTGGAGCCAAGCAGCTTCATGCCGCCGAGGACATAGTCGAGATCCTGCAGATCCATGTAGAATTCCTGAATCCACAGCGTCGCCCGCTTTCCCACCGTGGTGGGCTGGGCAGGCTGAAAATGGGTGAAGGCCAGCGTAGGCTGGGCCTTGTACCGCTCTGCGAAGTCTGCCAGCGCTGCGATCACGTTCACCAGCTTCTTCTTCACCAGGCGCAGGGCCTCGGTCATAATGATGATGTCCGTATTGTCCCCCACATAACAGGACGTGGCCCCCAGATGGATGATGCCCGCCGCCCTAGGGCACTGCTGCCCATATGCGTACACATGGCTCATCACGTCATGGCGGACCTCCTTCTCCCTTGCTTTCGCCACCTCATAATTGATGTCATCCGCATGTTCCTTAAGCTCCTGAATCTGCTCGTCGGTGATCACCGGCCTTCCGTTCTGGCTCAGGCCCAGCTCCTTCTCCGTCTCCGCAAGGGCGATCCACAGCCGCCTCCAGGTGCGGAACTTCATGTCCGGGGAAAAAATGTACTGCATCTCCCTGCTGGCATAGCGCTCGGACAGGGGACTCTCATATCTGTCTGTACTCATATAATCTCTCCTTTATAACCAGTTTCCGGTGCGAAACTCCACATTTTATCAAACCATCATATCCCACCCAAAGCCCGAAGTCAATAGCTCTTGTACTCATCCACCATTTTCGTGATCTCCTCCGCATAGGCAGGATATTTTTCCGCCACGTCCATGATTTCCTTTCTGGCCGTGTCTGCGACATTTCTGTTGTAATCCATCTGCTCCCGCAGCTTCTGCCTGCGCAGGATCAGCTCATGGCGCATTTCCACCATTTCCCTCCTGTCCAGAAAGGCCGCCGGCTGCATGGCCCATTTCCCCGGAGCCGAGATGCGGTAATTGGACAGCTTCACCATAAGCTGCCTCTGATAATACTCTGCCTTCGCCTCGGCCTGCTCATATTCCTTCCGCTCCTCCTTCTCCTCCTGATACTGCCTCCAGAGCTTCTCCAGAGCCGCCCTGCTGTCCGTATTGTATTTCAGGTGAAGGTAATCTGCCAGACTCTTGTTGTTCACATACCTGATCTTTACCTTGTTCTGAAGGGAAACCAGCTTGTTTGCCGCCACCTCCACCTTCCGCAGCTCCTTCTCGCCCTCGGTGTACTTCACCCACACCGCCATGGCGGCCACTGCCACGGCGGCCACTGCTACCAGATACCCTATCTGGGTGTCCATCTCAAAGCCGAAATGCAGCACCAGCAGCATGGCCATGCACAGACAGAACGCCGTCAGGAAAATCATGGCCATTCCCCGGAGATTGTTCAGAAAGGAATCCAGCTCCTGTCTGCGGAACTCGTAGGCATTCCTCTCCCTGTCCAGACGCTGAAGATCCTGCCTGACCTTCACGCCGTACTCCTCGCACTCCTGCAGCTTGACGATGCCGTCCTGAATCTCGTCCTCCTGCTTCCGTATGCGGTGGAAGTCTGCGTCGCTCATACGGTTCTTTCTGCTGTGGTATCGCTTCCGCTCCTGCTCCATGGCAGCAAGCCTTCCTGCGATGTTTCCCAGAGCGTCCCGCTCCCCCTGTGGCAGGGCCTCTATCTCTTCTATGTCCGTCAGGTGGGAGGTGACCAGAGAGTACTCCCCCTTGAGCAGGTTCATCTCATAGGTGGCCTCCGCCACCTGCTCCAGACAGTTGGATATGTATCCCCTGCGCTGCTCCTCCTGCCGGAAGTCCACCTCGTCCCTTGCATAGACGAGACTGTCCCAGTCCTCCGCCTCTGCCTCCTGATATTTTCTCTTTCCGAATAAATTCGACCAAAATCCCATCAGTCACTGCTCCTTTGACAATCCCGGTAGCTGTCCTTCAATGCCTGGACCAGCCGCTCGCTGTCCTCATCATATTTCTGTATATCGCCGCCGCTCCTCATCTCCCGCCTATGGTAAAGCCGCAGATAATCCGGCTGGGATTCCCACTCCGAAACCGCCTTCTCCAGCTGCTTCTCCAGCTTCAGAGTATACCTGTAAACTTCCTTATGCTCCGCCACGAAGGACACATATTCCTCCTCCGTCACCAGCAGCCGCATGGCGGCAAGATAGGACATACAGTACTCCTCCCCCGGATCCAGTCCATAGGCCTTCCGAAAGCACTCCGCAGCTCTATCATACAGCATCAGGCCCGCAAACGCCACTCCCTTATTATGCCATATCTTCGCAAGACAGTCAGCCGCAGGCAGCGCATCCCCCCGTGCCTCCTGCTCCTGCCACCTGACCAGCAGCATCTCATATCCCTTGATGGCAGCTCTGTACCGCTTGTTTTTCACCATATAGTCCAGCTGGCTCTTCCTTCTCTCCACAGCGCTGAGGCCTGCGCCCTGCCGCAGCACCTGGGCCGTCTCCTGCACCGTCTCCCCGTCATAGAATCCCACATAGTCCAGAATCGCCGTGGCGAACGCACTGAGCGTCCCCCTCTTGTGCACCAGAGGATGCAGTCTTTCTGCCAGCTCCCCCAGCCCGCATTCCTCCTCTATCCAGCGCAGCAGACTGTCGCTTAAAAACGACGTGTCCAGAAGGAACGCATTCTCCCGGATACAGTAGCAGAGCTCCTCCATGGACCGGACCTCGATCTCCAGTCCCGGGATCTGATATGGTTTTTCGGCATAGCAGCCCACGCTGACACTGACACGCATCCTCTCTCCCGTCCCTTCATCTCACAGCTTCATAAATCTCTACCGTCTCTCTCCAGACCTGTCCCTCGGGCATCCGAAACTGCCCGAAGCCCAGATCCTCCGCCTCGACCAAAAGGCAGTTTTCCGATTCCATCTCCACATGGAGCCGTATTCTGGCCGCAGGACAAGCCAGCCCTTCCAGCCTTATCTTTACTGTCCTGCTGCCTGACAGGGCCTCTTTGCTCTCCGGGGGCTTCCACACAAGAGGCGTTATGGTCAGCGCCAGCTCGTTGCCGCCCTGCACGTAGATCTCCGCCGTGTGTCTTGCCTCATACCAGTTGATCCCCGCATCCAGCAGCGCATAATAGGATTCCCTCCCCTGGCGCAGAATCTCCATGCCGATATTCGCCCGCAGCTTGTCCCTTCCCAGAAACACATGGCTTTTTCCTGCCTCGCTGGCCTCCAGCCGCTCCTGCATCCCGCAGCATGCTCCCTTGCTGAACAGATTACTGCCCTGAAACACTCTTCTGCCCCTGCAGAGAAAACGGAGGGAGTCCTTCATCCACTCCTCTGAAAAGTCCTCCCCGATCAGATAGACGCTCCCCACCGGCCGGCCGGCGCAGGCCTCCTGTGCGATCCGGCAGAAGGCCTGGTCCAGCTCCTCCCGCTCTTTGTCGGAAGAATAGACGCATTCATAAAACATATGCTCCCTTTCCTCCGTCACCACCACCATGGGGACTGTCTTTCGGTTACATTCCAGATAGTACACTTTCAAAATGCCCCTTCTATAATGGAAAAGAACGGACTGGTAGAACCACAGCTCCTCCGGCTGCCTCAGCATATAGCTGTAAAAGCTCTCCCCGTACCCCTGAAAGAAAATCTTGTCCGTCTTAAGGCCTGCGCCGCCCGCCATCTGGCCCAGCACCTCTATGGCCCTATGGTCAAGCATTGCGCAGGTGAGCATCAAAGCCGATACCTTGAGGTTCCCCAGGCTTCTCTTGAAGAACAGCGTCAGCAGCGCCACCGGGTCGAAGCTTTCCCCGTCCACTATCACGGGCTCCCCGTCCAGCGCAAGTGCAAGCAGGTCTTCCACGAGGACTCCCTGATTCTCCTCCGCCAGCCTCAGCGCCTCCCTGCCGTAAAGCCACTGGTTCGTACCGCACCGCTTGCACAGTACCGCAGGAATGTCATACCTTTCCTCCCCTGCCACCTGCGACAGCGTCTCCGCCGCCTCCTTGGGAGAGGCGGCAAAGCTGATCTGCGCATACTCCATGCCCAGATCATATCCGATGATCAACTTATCGCCTCCCAGAAATCCCATACCGCCTCCCTGTCTTACCCAGTCCAGATGCCTTTATTCTTGTCACTGCAGCGCAAAAAGCCTGCTGTTCAGAAAATCCTTCTTATAATATTCCTCCAGCAGATCGTCCATGGTGTCGAAATCCTCCAGAGACCTGCTGATGACGATATCGTCTATCAGGCGGTACCTGCTCTCCTCGCCGCCCTCCGTATCGTCACTCCTCTGAAGCGTGCCGCTTTCCGTCACCTGCTCCTCCCCGTCCTTCTCCTCCGTGATGTAGTATTGAAGACTCTCTCCGAAAAAGAGCACGAATGCTTTGAAGAATACGCCTCCGCAGGCATCCTGCATGGCTTCCCGGCGATAAGCCTCCTCCTGCCCGTTCTCGCAAAGGAGCTTATAGTGGATACGAACCCTTGCGCCGGACCGGGCCCGGTATTCTATTATTGTCTTGTCAGCAATCTCCTGCCAGAGATCCCTGTACTCCTCGAACCCCCTGAAGAATGCAAGGCAGATGCCCTGATCCATCATCTCTTCCAGATACATCCGAAGCAAGGGCCTGTACTCCAGACCGATCTCCTCCCTGTTCTCGGCAAAGTACTTCAGAAAGGCAAGCTTACACACCTTCTGTACCGGCTCTCCCCGCTGATGCATGTGCATGATCTCCGTGAATATCTCCAGCTCCGTCATGCGCTCCTTCACAAAATAGTCGAAGCTGCACTGGGCCAGAAAGGCCTCCTCCACCTCCAGCTTGGCGCCCTGATTGACATAATACCGAAAAATTTCCATCTTTTCCCCTACAAAGGCCCCTGAATACAGCATCTGAACCAGAATCCGCTCGCAGAGCCGGTAGCAGTCCATGTCAAAGGAACGAGCCGCCTTCCAGATATCCCGCATGCCTCTGGTAGGCCCTTTATAATA
This sequence comes from uncultured bacterium, assembly GCA_947565325.1. Taxonomy (GTDB): domain Bacteria; phylum Bacillota; class Clostridia; order Lachnospirales; family Lachnospiraceae; genus Acetatifactor. The sequence continues at coordinate 967 of CANOFQ010000190.1, read as the reverse complement.
GGAGATCAGATACTCCAGCACCATGCTGTCGTACTTTCCCTTCCGGAAGACATGCTCCGCCGCAGCCAACAGCACCGGATCCTCCGTCCGGTTGCACCTCTCTATCAGAGGGCCCAGCAGCCGCACCAGGACCTTCACGTCCATGAAATAGGGGCCGTAGCTCGCCAGCCACTGACCGGCCCGCTCATAGTTGCCCCGCAGCACAAGAAACCGAAAGACCTCTCCCCTCTCCTCCGGACCCAGCTCCTGCGGCGGAATCCGCTCCAGATACTTATCCATGGCCCGGGAATCGTCTCCCTCATAATAGTACTGCAGGATGCGCAGATAGAGCTCCCGCCTTACCCTGCTGTCCGCATAGTCCGAATCCGCTACCCGCAGCTCCCGCTCAATATCCCTCTGGCTCTCTCCCGCACCGCCGTTCTCCTTGTCGCACAGATATAGATCCAGCTCCGGAACCACATCTCCGGAGGCCAGCAGCCATCTCAGGAATTTCCCCGGTATCATCAGCTTTTCAAGGGTATATTCCACGCTTTTTGTAAAACGGTTCTTCTGTCCGTCCTCAAAGACAATGGTGTAGCAACTTCCGTAGAGAGATATCCATGCCTTCCTTCCTGACAGGACGTACTCTGCCGGGCGCAGGTTCCCCGGCTGGTACACATACACCTTCCGCAGCCTGTCGTCCTCCACCTGAACCATGTGGGCGAAAAGCAGTCTTGAAAAGGGCCTGCTGGTCTCTTCGTCCACCATTCCCGGCCGCAGCAGAGCCTGATAAAGATTGGCCAGATGTCTGGACATGCGCCCCTTCTTAAGCTGCTGGACCACGAACTGCTCCATTCTGGAGCGGTTCGTCTCATAGATATCCCCCAGCTTGTCACGGTGTCTGAGAATATAGTCGTACAAGCAGGCACAGCGGGCATCATCGAGGCTGTTCTGGTAGGAACAGACAATAAAACACTGGTATACCAGA
>CANOFQ010000189.1 GCA_947565325.1 uncultured bacterium | reverse complement strand
TGAGTATGAAGTACTAGAATATAATAAAAAAGAAGATAGCCGGTAAAATAGAGGAAATTCCACAGGTTCTCACTGCTTCCGTGCATATCTCCATAGGTGATCTCCTCATGGACCGCAATGTCCAGGACATCCCCCTCCAAAAGCTTCTCGATCTGGCCTTTTGTCTCACGGTCCGCCCTGACGATCAGATCCTTGATGATATAGCTTCTGCAGTGTGACCGTACAGTCCGGAAGAATTGTCTCGACCAGTGCCTTTTCCTGGGTGCCGATTACAGTCATAACTGTGAAAATTTCCGAACAAAACTGCAGGAAAACAGGATTTCTGACATATTCGCCGATCGCTTCTATAGAAGGACAGCATTTCTTATCTTGCAAATCGATCATGACGACCCCCTTCTCCAGCTACAGCGGCCAGATCCGAAGGCCGCCCTATACGACAAAAAACGGCCGGACACCCTCATTTTTCGTCCGGCCATTCTCATATCCTCAGAGCTTATGAAATGCGATGCAGTTAGGCACGTTCACCTTGATGGGCGCACCGTTCATCACCATTGTGCCCTCCTCCATATTGACATGGAAGAATGTCATGTCATTGGACTCATGATTCAGGGACACCAGATACTTATTGTTGGGAAACAGGCTGGCATCCTTGGGATAATCCCCGCTGATGGGCAGGCAGAAGATCCTGCTCAGCATCCCTGTCTCCTCGTCCACGCTGAACACTACCACGGAATTATCTCCCGCATTGGAGCTGAGCAGATATTTGTGATCCTCCGAAAAGGAGAGCGCACTGGTGGCATTGTAGCTGCCCGCCTCTACCTCACAGGTTTCCACTGTCTGCACCTTCTCGAACACCGGCTGCCTGTTCTTCTCTTCATAGGAGTAAACGTCAATATAGCACTTGCATTCATGGACGATGTAAATGAACCGGCCGTCTCTGGAAATCTTCACATGTCTGGGAGCGGACTCCAGCTCGCTCCTCAGGATGTCCGCCAGCGTCACCTTTCCAGTCAGCCCGTCGAAACGGTATACGTTCACATGATCCATGCCCTGATCCGCCACCAGAAGGTATTTATTGTCATGGGTCATTCTGGCGCAGTTGATGTGAGGCCTGAAATTCCGCTCCGCCACGCTCCCCAGACCTTTGTGGAATATCTCGTCCGTGATCTCCCCGATAGAGCCGTCATCCCGCAGACGGAGCACCGTCAGCTTCCCGTCGTGATAGCCTGCCACAAACAGATAGCCGTCGTTATAGTCCGTGGAAACATAGCAGCCGCGCATTCCGTTGATAGGCGCATAGTTCAGAAATTCCAGGCTGCCGTCCGGCTGGATCGTATAGGACTCCACCCCGAAATCCGTGATAGAATACAAGTACTTCCCGTTATGGGAAATGGTCACATAGGAGGAGTTGGTGATCTCCACCTTGTCCTTCTCGATGAACCGACCATGCTCCATGTCCACATCATAAACCTTTATCCCGTGGCTGTCCCCCTGCGTGTAGGTGGAGACATACGCCACATATCTCTCCTCTTCCATGGCTGTTTCTTCCATGGAACTTCTTTCTTCCATGGACGTTTCTTTTTCCAAGGACGTTTCTTTTTCCATGGACATTTCTTTTTCCATGGACATTTCCTTTTCCATTATTGCAGCACCGCCTTTCCCGACAGAATCACTCTTACGATTATTACAAAAATTATAAGATCCTTAAAAATCTGCCTCTATTTTCTTTGTGACAGTCAGGGCCAGAGCGCCCGGGCCGATATGACAGGACACACCCAGGGAAAGTGCGTCGATATTGATGTCGTGTCCGGGAAAATGCCCGAGAACCTCCTCCCTGTACGCTTCCGCCGCCTCCAGATTCGCAGTGTGGGCGATGGACAGCCATACCTTTTCCCTGTCGCCTCCGAACCGGTTCTCAATGTCGCTCTTTACGGCATTGATCATGATACTCTTGCCCTGCGTGGTCGTTCTGGCCTTGGCGAAGGCATCCAGCTTGTCCCCCTGAATCTGCAGCACGGGCTTGAGCTTCAAAAGCGTCCCTATGGCAGCCGCAGCAGGCGTGATCCGACCTCCCTTCTTCAGGTAGTACAGCGTATCCAGCATAATATAGATACTGCTGTTGAACTTATCCCTCTCCAGAAACTCCTTGATCTCCTTTGCCCCCATTCCCTTGGAGGCCAGCAGCTTGGCATCCAGACAAGACTGGCGCTGGGTGACGGATATTCTCTGGTTGTTCACCACCTGCACCCTGCCGCCGTATTCCTCCGCCAGCATCATGGCACTCTGGCAGGAGCCGGAAAGGCCGCTGCTCATAGGAATATATACGATCTCTTCATAGTTTTTAAGAAGCTCCTCCCAGAGCTTCATGACAGACTCCGGGTCAGGCTGGCTGGTGGCAATGTCGGAACCGGATTTCAGTCTCTCGTAAAACTCTTCCTGCGTCAGGTTCAAATCCTCGTAATAAGTTTCTCCGTCAATCATGAAAGGCATGGGCAGGACATAAATGCCCATCTCCTTTGCTGCTGATTGCGTGATACCGCTGTTGCTGTCTGTGACGACTACCACACTTGGCATAGATTCCCTCGTTTCTGCAGGCTCCGGCAACAGCCGAACCTGCCAAATGAATGGAACGCCTCCCTCTTTCAGGCATCCCAACTGATGGCTAAAATATCCACATGTCCTATTTTAACGATATCCTCGTCCAAAGTCAACACTTTAAAATAAGCAGAAGCTCAAAACAGTTCAAAACAAGCAGGGCAAAACACCTTAAGATAAGCCAGTTCTTAATCAAATACCCCGCAGCAAGCTGACGGGGTCAAGCTTGATTCGCAGCAAGCTGCGGGGTATTTGGCCCTCGCGGCATTCGCAAAGCCAATTATGAATTGGCTTTATGCTCGTGCGAGCAACAGCATAAAGTCAGCAAAGCTGACTTGACTCATTGCTCGCAGGAATAAATAAGACACAAGGCACCTTAAGACAGACTAAATCCAAACACTTCAAAGCAGACATCCGGATAAGCAGATCCGGACAGCCATCATATGGAGCGAAAATCCACATTATTCTTCGCCTTGTCCTCCATATACTGTCTCAGCGCCCTGTTTTCCTCCCTGGCAAGGCCCGGATCCTCCGAAAAGATCCGCTCCACTTCTCTGGATGCCAGCTGCAGCACGGCGGCATCCGAATAAATGTCCCCGAGCTGAAAGGAGAATTCCCCGCTCTGCCTGACGCCCAGAAGCTCCCCTGGTCCCCTGAGACGCAGATCCTCCGAGGCGATAAAGAAGCCGTCGTTTGACTTGTTCAGTATCTTCAGCCGCTCCATCACCTCTTCCTTTTCGTTGGCACTGACGAAGATACAGTAGCTCTGGTGCTCTCCCCGGCCAACTCGCCCCCTGAGCTGGTGCAGCTGGGCAAGGCCGAAGCGCTCTGCGTTCTCCACCATCATCACCGTGGCGTTGGGTACATTGATCCCAACCTCCACCACCGTGGTGCTCACCAAGACATCGATGGCATGGGCGGCAAATTCCTCCATGATCCGTTTCTTGTCCCCGGGCCGCATCTTTCCGTGGAGATAGGCCACCTGCACATGGGAGGGCAGGACGCTTTTTAGCTTCTCCGTATAGTCAACCACGTTCTCCATGGACATCCCCTTCTCCATGGATATCCCACTCTCCATGGATATCCCACTCTCCATGGACATCCCCTTCTCCATGGGAAAGCCCCCTTCCCCGGAAAAACCGCCCTGCTCATCCTCCGGCCTCTCCACCTGCGGGCAGATGACATAGGCCTGCCGTCCCTTCTCCACCTCCTTAGCGATGAAACGGTAGGCAGTAGGGCGATAGGCGGTGCCTACCACACAGTTCTTGATGGGCAGACGGTTCGAAGGCAGCTGGTCGATGACGGAGATCTGCAGATCCCCGTACAAGATGATGGCAAGGGTTCTGGGGATGGGCGTGGCGCTCATCACCAGAATATGAGGCTGGCTGCCCTTCTCCGCCAGCCGCTCCCTCTGCCTGACGCCGAAGCGGTGCTGCTCATCCGTGACCACCAGCGCCAGAGAACGGTACTGCACCTTCTCCTGAATCAGGGCGTGGGTCCCGATCACAAGATTGGCCTCCCCGGAAGCGATCCTCCTATAGGCCTCCCGCCTTTCACCGGCGCTCATGGAGCCCGTCAGCAGCACGGGGCGAAATACAAGGCCGTATTTCTTCACATAGCCCTGAACCGTCTCGAAATGCTGCAGGGCCAGCACCTCCGTAGGCGCCATCATCGCCCCCTGGTACCCGTTGGCTGCGGTCATCAATAGGGCCAGCAGCGCAACGATGGTCTTGCCCGAGCCCACGTCCCCCTGTACCAGACGGTTCATGCAGCAGGCTCCCTCCAGATCCTCCTTTATCTCCTGCCAGACTTTTCCTTGGGCCTCCGTCAAGGAAAAGGGCAGCCGCTCCAGAAACCGCACCGTGTCGGCGGTCTCCGTAAGCCGGAAACCGCTCTCCAGCTGCCGGCTGAAGTCCTTGTTCCTCCGCATCTGGAACAGAAAGGCAAAAAACTCATCGAATACCAGCCGCTTTCTGGCCGCCAGCAGCCCCTCCTGATCCTCCGGGAAATGGATGGCCTCAAGAGCCTCCCTCTCCGACATCAGGCCGTTTTCCGCAAGGATTGCCCCGCTGTATATCTCAGGCGCAAATTCACAGAAGGTCAGGGCCTGCCTCATGTATTTCTGCAGCGCCTGATTGGTCAGCCCTTTGGTCAGGCTGTACCGGGGAAGGAGCTTGTTCTCTAGTTTTCTATAGTCATCATAGGAAAAGATCTTCGGCTGCTCCATCAGCCTCTCGGCACCCCTGCTCTGCACCATCCCCCTAAAAACGTAGAAGCCTCCCCGCTTCAGGGTCTTTTTCAGGAACGGCATGTTGAAAAAGGTCAGCAGCAGGCATCCTGTGTCATCCGAAACCCTTATGTTCAGGATGTGGAGGTTCCCTGTTCTTTTCTCGCTCTGAATCCCCGATACGGCCCCCTGGACGGCACAGACCTCTCCCGAAGAGGCCTGACAGATCTTCACCGGCCCCTGAAAGGCCTCGTAGTCTCTCGGATAAAAGGCCAGCAGCTCTCCCACTGTATGAACCCCCAGCTTTTCGAACAGCTTTCTGGTCTTTTCCCCGATTCCTTTAAGCTCCGTTAAGGGTGTCTGTCCGTTCATATGTCAAAGCCCCCTCTCAATTCTTGTCCTCGGTGACGGTATCTTCCCCATAGGCTCAAAAAAGGAGGCAGCCCAGAATCTGCCGCCTCCCGCTGTCCCTTCCCCTCTTTCAAAAGTCTGCCCGGCCCCTGTTCCGCCGGGGTCCTTCCTCACTCCACCGAAACGATGTAATAGTAGATGGGCTGGCCGCCATACTGCAGCTCAATGTCACACTCCGGATAGCTCTCTGCGACCTGTCCCCGGAAAGCCTCGGCGTCCTCTTCTTTTACGTCGCTTCCGTAATAGATGCTGATCAGCTCCGACTCGTCTCCCACCATCCCGGAGATGGTATCCTTTGCCACGCTGCCTATATCTCCGCCCACCGCAAGGATTCCGCCGTCACCGATTCCCATATAGTCGCCCTTCCGGATCTCCTTGTCCTCGATGACCGTATCCCGCACGGCGTAGGTCACCTCTCCCGTGCTGACATTTTTGATCTCCCTTATCATATTCTCTTCGTTTTCGTCAGCGGACAGCTCAGGCACGAAATTGATCACCGCCGTGATGCCCTGGGGGATAGTCTTGGTGGGGATCACGAAAAGATCCTTGTCCGTGGTCAGCTCCGCCGCCTGATTGGCCGCAAGGATGATGTTCTTGTTGTTGGGCAGGATGAACACCGTCTTTGCGTTCACCTTGTCCACAGCCTCCAAGATATCGGCCGTGCTGGGGTTCATGGTCTGTCCGCCCTCAATGATATAGTCAACGCCCAGACTCTTGAATATCTCATGGATCCCGTCCCCCACGGACACGGCGATGAAGCCGAACTCCTTGGGAGGCTCCGCCGGCTTCCCGCTCTCCTGCGGCTGTGCCTCAGACGCCTTCAGATCCTCTCCCCCGGCCGCCTTCTGGGACATCTTGAAAAGCTTTTCCTGATGCTCCAGACGCATATTATCGATCTTCATGTTGGACAGTGCGCCATACTTCAATGCCTTCTGGATGGCCAGACCCGGGTCATTGGTATGTACGTGCACCTTCACGACATCCTCGTCCGCAACACATACAATCGAATCTCCGATGGACTCCAGATAGGCTTTGAAATCCATCTCCATTTTGATGTTGAAGGTCTTGTTCAGCATGATGATAAACTCTGTGCAGTATCCGAACCTGATCTCGGCCTGCGCCTCCGGCTTCTGGGCAGCAGCCGTCCTGGCGCCTCCCGTCCCCGCCGCAGGAATGGACAGATCCGTCTCCTTGCCCAGATATGCGTCCAGAGCTCCCGCCAGCACCTCCACCAGTCCCTGACCGCCGGAGTCCACCACGCCCGCCTGCTTCAGCACCGGCAGCATCTCCGGGGTCTGGCTCAGCACATATCTGGCATGCTCGATGACACCGGACAGAAAGGCCTCCATGTCATCGCCCACGCCGTCTGCCGCCAGCGCCCTGGCCTTGTCGGCAGCGCCTCTGGCCACGGTGAGGATCGTCCCCTCCTTGGGCTTCATGACCGCCTTGTACGCCGTTTCCACCGCCTTGTCGAAGGCCTCCACCAGAACGGGGATCGTAAGTATCTCCTCCTCTTTGATCCTCTTTGTGAAGCCCCGCAGCAGCTGAGACAGGATAACGCCGGAATTTCCTCTCGCCCCCCGCAGGGAACCGCTGGAAATCGCCTTACAGACTGCATTCATGTCCACGTTCTCCCCGAGAGCGGACACCTCTCTGGCCGCAGACATAATCGTCATAGTCATATTGGTTCCCGTGTCTCCGTCGGGAACCGGAAAAACATTCAGTTCATTTATCCATTCTTTTTTGCTCTCCAAATTTTTTGCACCGGCAAAGAACATCTTAGAAAGCATTTTAGCGTCGATCTGCTGTACACTCACGGTAAAATCCTCCTTAATCAATCACTCTGACACCATCTACGTAGATGTTGATCTTTTCGATTTC